>DASZFE010000303.1:0-2067 GCA_035940155.1 Solirubrobacteraceae bacterium
CGTCGCGAAGCTGACAGACTTCGGCGGCGCCCGGCTCGCGGGCGAGGCCGCGCTGACGCGCACCGGAGACGTCCTCGGGACGCTCGCCTACATGGCCCCCGAGCAGTGCGAGGGCGCCGAGGCGGGCGAGGCCGCGGACCTCTACTCGCTCACGCTCGTCCTCTATGAGGCGCTCTGCGGCTCGAACCCCGTCCGCGCCCGCAACCCCGCGGCGACGGCGCGGCGGATCGGGACGGTCCTCCCGCCCCTCGAGCGCTCCCGTCCAGGCCTCCCGCGGGAGCTCACACGCGCGCTCGACATGGCGCTCGCCCCCGATCCCGAGGACCGCGGAACGCTCGAGGACCTGCGCCTCGCCCTCGAGGCCGCCCTCGAGCGGGGTCTACGGCGCCGACGCTTTACCCGCCGCCGCCCGCCCCGCGCGACCCCTGCGCCCGAACCGCGAGAGCGCCCCCGGGAGGGCCCGCCGGAGGAATCCCCGATCGCGGTCCCGCGGCGCCCGGGGCTGCCGCGGGAGGCGTGGCTTGCGGGCACGGCGTTCCTGATGGCGTGGCAGATCGCGGTGGGCCGTGCGGGGCTCGCGCTGGTGCTCGTCCTGACGGCCGCCCCCCTGCTCGTGCCCAGGCGCGTGCCCGTGAGATCCCTGGGCGCGGCGCTCGCGCCGGCGCTCGGGCTCGTGGGCCTCGCGGGGGCGTATCCGGCGCTCGCGGGCCAGGCGGCGCGCTGGTATGAGCGCGCGTGGCTCGGGGCCGTGGGCTACTGGTGGCTCGCGCTCGCCGGCCCCGCCCTGGACCGGGAAGTATGGCTGAAGCTTCCCGCGAGAACCCCGCCGGGGACGATCTGGGAGCCCTCGCTCGGGAGCGCGATCCTGCGCATCCTCGCCCCCCAGCTCACGCTCGCGGTGCTCCTCGGGATGGCGCTCTGGGCGATGGGCGCGCTGGCGCTGCCGTGGATCGTCCGCGGGCGCCACGCGGCCCTGGATGTGGTCGCCGCGACGGTCTGGTCGGCGGCGCTCGCGGGTGCGGTGCGCCCGCTCTACGGGACCCTCACGGCGGGCGCCCAGCAGTCGGCTCCACGCGGGGCGGTCCTCGGGGCGGTCCTCGGGGGCGCGATAGCGGTCTCGGCGCGCGCATTTCGCGGGCCGGTCTGACTAGCATGGCTCAGGGGTCCCGTTCGGTGCGGGGCACCGGACGCTCCTCGGCCCGGCCATGAATCCCTTGAGAACGCTCGAGACCAAGATCGCCTCGCTCGTGGAGGGCGCCTTCGGACGCGCGTTTCGCGCGGAGGTGCGCCCGATGGAGATCGCCCGCAAGCTCACCCGCGAGATGGACGAGCACCGCACGAGCTCGGTCTCGCGGGTGTACGCCCCGAACGAGTACGCCGTGTGGCTCTCTCCCGAGGACCGCGCACGCTACGAGGGGGTCGAGGAGGACCTCATCGACGAGCTCTGCGCATACCTGCTCGAGCACGCGCGCCGGGAGGAGCTCACGCTGACATCACCCCCGCTGATCGTCTTTCACACCGACGAGGCCCTCGCGCTCGGCGAGTTCGGCATCCAGGCGAGCCTCGTGCGCCCGGAGGACCGCGCCGCTGGACCGCGGGCGCCCGAGCGGGCGGCCCACGGAGACGTCCACGACGCACAGGCGCACGTGGGCCCGGACGAATGGGGCGAGATGACGGGCCCTTCGGGGGGGCACGGGGAGACGCTGATCTACAGCGGCTCCGAACGGGTGCGCGGCGCGGTCGAGGAGGCGCGAGCGCAGCGGAGCTCGCGGGCGCTGATCGTCGTGGGGGGAAGGCGTCTGCTCGTACCGCCGCGGGGGGCGGTCGTGGGACGCAGCCGCGAGTGCGAGATCGTCCTGGACGATGAGGGGATCTCGCGGCGGCACTTCGAGGTGCGCCCGGGCCCCGAGGGCTGGACGCTCGCTGACCTGGGCTCGACGAACGGGACGCGGCTGAATGGGCGCGCGATCCGGGGGAGCGAGGCACTGCGGACGGGAGACCGGATCCGGGCGGGCTCGACGGAGATCTCCTTCGAGGTGCGATGACGACGCTCGAGCCGGTCTCGGT
>DASZFE010000304.1:0-7880 GCA_035940155.1 Solirubrobacteraceae bacterium
GCGCCCCCCCGGGGGGAGGAGCATCGTGGGACGGGCGGGGCGCTCCTTCGAGGAGGGCCTCGCGAGCGGTCGGGGGGCCACCGAGCACGACCGCCGGGTGCGGGAGTCGATCGGTGACCTCGACCTCGGGGCGCTGAGCGCGGCGGTCGCCCGCGACGCGAGCCGGCGGGGCGTCTCCTTCGGCTCCGCGGGCGGGGACCGGGCGTTTCGGATCGACCCGATCCCCCGCCTGATCGACGCCGCGCAGTGGCGCGGGCTCTCCGACGGCGTGGCCCAGCGCGTGCGGGCGCTCGAGCTCTTCGTCAGGGACGTCTACGGGGAGCGGCGGATCGTGCGAGCCGGCGTCGTGCCGGCCCGGGTCCTCGAGGGGGCCCGGTACTACGAGCCCGCCCTGCGGGGTATGGGCGAGGAGATCCGCTCGTGGATCACCGTCGCGGGCCTCGACGTGGTGCGCGACTGCGACGGCTCCTTCAAGGTCCTCGAGGACAACCTCCGGACGCCCTCGGGGATCGCCTACGCGGTCGCCACCCGCGAGGTCCTCGGCGCGCACGTGCCCCCTCCCGCCGGCCTGCGCGTGCGCTCGCTCGACGCGGCCTTCCAGACGCTCGGCGAGGCCCTGCGCGCCGCGGCGCCCACCGCTGCCGGGGAGGAGCCGACGGTGGTCCTCCTGAGCGACGGGAAGCTCAACTCGGCCTTCTACGAGCACGCGCGGATCGCCCGCCACCTCGGCCTGCCGCTGGTCCTCGCGAGGGATCTCTCGGTCCGCCGCGGGCGCCTCTTCGCACGGCTCCCCGAGGGCGAGCGCGCGGTCGACGTGGTCTACCGACGGACCGACGAGGACCGGCTCCGCGACGACCGTGGCGAGCCCACCGCGATCGCGCGGCTGCTGCTCGAGCCCGTGCTGAAGGGGACGCTCGCGTGCGTGAACGCCTTCGGCACGGGCGTCGCGGACGACAAGCTCGTGCACGCCCACGTCGAGGAGATCGTGCGCTTCTACCTATCCGAGGAGCCCCTCCTGGGGTCGGTCCCCACCTACGACCCCTCCGAGCCCGGCGTGCTGGAGATGATCCTCGGTCGGATCGACGAACTGGTGATAAAGCCCCGCAGCGGCCACGGCGGCCACGGCGTCGTGATCGGACCCCACGCCCGTCCCGGGGACCTGCGCAAGGCCGCCGCCGCCCTCTCCGCCGCCCCCGAGCGCTTCGTCGCCCAGGAGACCATCATGCTCTCGCGCCACCCCACCGTGACCGACGGGCGCCTCGAGCCGCGACACATCGACCTTCGCCCCTTCGTGATCTCGAGCCCCGAGAGCATCCGGGTGCTCCCCGGCGGCCTCACCCGAGTGGCCTTCGAGCGGGGCGCGCTCGTCGTGAACTCCTCCCAGAACGGCGGGAGCAAGGACACGTGGGTGCTCGCATGAGCGGGATCCTGACATGAGCCGGCCCCTGATCGGCGTGACCGTCTCGGAGATCCGTCGCATGGAAGACGCCCAGCGGATCCCCCAGGGGGAGCCGAGCCAGACGAAGATGACCCTCGGGCTCTCCTACATGCGGGCCGTGGAGCTCGCGGGCGGGCTCCCGGTCGCGCTGGCGCCGCTCGCGGGCGAGAACGTCGGCTCGCTCCTGGAGCACCTCTCGGGACTGCTGCTCACGGGCGGCCCCGACCTGGACCCCTCGCACTACGGGGCCGAGCCCCACGCCGAGCTCGGCCCGACGGACCCGACCGTGGACGCCTTCGAGATCGCCCTCTGCGCGCACGCCGACCGCCTGGGTATGCCGATCCTCGGGATCTGCCGGGGGGCGCAGGTGCTGAACGTCGCCCGGGAGGGCACCCTTCATCAGCACGTGCCCGACCTGACGGGCGGGGTCATCGAGCACCGTCAGGTCGAGCCGGGAGACCGCACGACGCACGAGGTGCGCGTCTCGCCCGACAGCGGCCTCGCGCAGACGACCGGTGGAGGCCCGGTGAACGTGAACTCGTTCCACCATCAGGCGATCGACCGACTGGGCCATGGCCTGCGCGCGGTCGCGTGGGCGCAGGACGGCATGATCGAGGCGGTCGAGGGGAGCCGCGGGCGTCTCGTCCTGGGCGTCCAGTGGCACGCGGAGACCCTCGTCGGCGAAGCCGAGCAGCTGGCCCTCTTCGAGCGCCTCGTCGAGGAGGCGAGGCACGCCGCACAGGAGCTCGCGAGGCGAAGGCTCGTCGGGCCGGATGATCCCGGCGCACGCGAGACCCCGGGTGAATGCGAGGACCCCGACGAGCAGAGGGACTCCGGTGCCCACGCCCTCTGAGCTCCTCAGCCCGCCCGTCGGTGAGCGCTCCTGGGCTCAGTGGGCGCCCCCCGGACTCGTTCCCTGGACTGTCGGGGTGGAGGAGGAGGTGATGCTGCTGGACCCCTCCGACTGGTCGCTGGCCTCGCGCGCGGATGCGGTCATGTCGAGGCTGACCGGGGAGCTGGCGGCGCACACGAGCACCGAGACCCACGGCTCGGCACTGGAGCTGCGAACCGACCCGCACCGGACCGTCTCCGATGGACTCGCACAGCTGGCCGGCCTGCGCGCCGAGCTCGCCGAGGAGCTCGCCGCGGTGGGGCTCAGAGCCGCTGTCGCGGGACTGCACCCGTTCACCTCCTGGCAGGACACGAGGATCTCCCGCGGGGACCGCTACCGCTTCCTGTACGGGTCGATGCGCGAGCTGGCGCGGCGCGAGCCGACCTTCGCGCTGCACGTCCACGTGGCCGTTCCGGACCCCGAGAGCGCGATGCTCGCCGCGAACCGCCTGCGCTCCCACCTGCCGCTCCTGCTGGCCCTGTCGGCGAACTCGCCCTTCTGGCAGGGCCGCGAGACGGGGCTGGCCTCCGCTCGGACGCCGCTGTTCCAGGCATTCCCCCGCGTCGGTATCCCGCGCGCGTTCCGCGACTACGAGGACTACGTGAGCACGATCGACCTGCTCCTGCGCTGCGAGGCATTCCCGGAGCCGACGTTCCTGTGGTGGGACGTTCGCCTCCAGCCGCGTTTCGGGACGATCGAGGTCAGGATCATGGACGCCCAGACGACCGTCTCGGACTCGGTCGCGCTGACCGCCCTCGTCCAGTGCCTCGTGCGACTGGAGGCCACCGAGGGCTCGGGGGCCGACGCCGCGATCGACCTCCCCGAGGTGCTCGCCGAGAACCGCTTCCTCGCTGCGCGCGACGGAGCGGAGGCGAGCCTGATCGACGCCCACCTGGGCCGCCGCGCGCCGGTCCCCGACGTGCTCGAGTCAGTCATCCGCATGTGCGTCCCGCACGCCGAAGACCTCGGCTGCCTGGAGGAGCTCCTGTGGACGCGGAACCTCGCGGCGATCCCGAGGCCCGTGCGCCAGCTCGACCTCGCCCGAGGGCCCGACAAGCTCCCCGGCCTAGTCGAGGCGCTCTCCGCGCTGTTCTGATCGGCCCTCAGCCGCACCCCGTGTTGTTTCCACAACTAGAACACGTGTAGCAGGAGCCGGTTCGCTGCATCATCCCCCCGCACTGGCTGCACGCGGGCCCGAGGTCGAGTCCCTTCATCCGCACGGGAACGACGGGCGGGGAATCCGTCAGGGCGCTCGTGGGCGCGACGGACGCCTCGACCCCGGCGGCGGCGCCCTCCGCCTCGGCGGGGCCGGCGGTGTCCGAGGCGACGACCGACTGGGCGGCCTCCTGGGCGGCCTTACGGGCGCGGACCTCGGGGGTGAGGATGCCGAGCTCCTCCTGGGCGTCGACGTCGAGGAAGCGCGAGGCCAGCCAGCGCATGATGTAGTCGGGCATGGACTTCGCGAAGGGGATCTCCGGATTGGAGGTGATCCCCTCGGGCTCGAAGCGCATGTAGCTGAACTTCTGCACGAGCGTCTGGAGCGGGACGCCGTACTGGAGCGCGATCGAGATGGCGGTCGCGAAGGAGTTCATCATCCCTCGCAGCGTCGAGCCCTCCTTGCCGATGTCGGTGAGAAAGATCTCCCCGATGCTCCCGTCCTCGTACATCCCGGCGGTGATGTAGCCCTCGTGGCCGCCGATCGAGAACTTGTGCGTGATCGACTGGCGCTCGCGGGGCATCCGCTTGCGCTGCGGGCCGACCTCGGCGAGCGCCTTGGCCACGGCCTGCTCGACGATCGCATCGACGTCGGCGCCGCCCAGCTGCGCCTCCTGGGCGTCGGTGCGCAGCGCCTGGGCGGTCTTCGACCCGTCGCGGTAGATCGCGAGCGCCTTGATCCCGAGGCGCCAGGCCTGCGTGTAGGCGTCGGCGATGTCCTCGACGGTCGCCTCGTGGGGCATGTTGACCGTCTTTGAGATCGCCCCCGAGATGAAGGGCTGCACCGCGCCCATCATCTTCAGGTGCCCCATGTGCGAGATCGCGCGCTCGCCGACGGCGACGTCGAAGACAGGGAGGTGCTCCTCGCTGAGGCCGGGCGCCCCGACGATCGTCCCGTGCTCTGCGAGGTGCGCCTCGATCTGCTCGATCTGCTGCTCGGAGTAGCCGAGGGTCCGCAGCGCCAAGGGGACGGTCCGGTTGACGATCGTCATCTGCCCGCCCCCGACGAGCTCCTTGAACTTCACCAGGGAGAAGTCCGGCTCCACGCCCGTGGTGTCACAGTCCATCAGGAAGGAGATCGTGCCCGTGGGCGCGAGGACCGTGGCCTGGGCGTTGCGGTAGCCGAAGCGCTCCCCGAGCTCGACGGCCTCCTCCCACGAGCGCCGCGCCGCGGCGAGGAGCTCGGTGTCCGAGCAGGCCCCGTCGGGGATCGCGTGGGAGGAATCGCGGTGCATCCGCATGACCTCGTTGTGCTCCTCGCGGTTCTCCGCGTAGCGCTCATAGGGCCCGAGCGCCGCGGCAACCTGCGCCGAGCGCCGGTAGGCCCGCCCGGTCATCAGCGCGGTGATCGCCGCCGAGACCCCGCGTCCCGCGTCGGAGTCATACGGGAGGCCGTTGCTCATCAGATAGGCCCCGAGATTCGCGTAGCCGAGGCCCAGCTGACGGAAGGCGCGCGCGTTGACCGCGATCTCCTCCGTCGGGTAGCTAGACGGCCCGACGACGATCTCCTGCGCGAGCAGCATCACGTCGACGGCGTGCTCGAAGGACTCCACATCGAGCGTCCCGTCCGCCCGGCGAAAGCGCATCAGGTTCAGCGAGGCGAGGTTGCAGGCGGAGTCGTCGATATGCAGGTACTCAGAGCAGGGGTTAGAGGCGTTGATCCGCCCGCTCTTTGGGCAGGTGTGCCAATGGTTGATGGTCGTGTCGAACTGCACCCCCGGATCGGCGCAGCGCCACGCCGCTTCGGCGATCTCGCGCATCAGCTCCCGCGCGGGGATCGGCTCGCCGATGGGCTCGCCGGTGGTCCGGGCGATCAGCCGCCACTCCCTGTCCTCCTCCACGGCGCGCATGAACTCGTCGGTGAGACGCACCGAGTTGTTCGCGTTCTGGTACTGGATCGAGGTGAACCCCTCGCCGTCGATCGACATATCGAAGCCCGCTTCCCTGAGCGCCTGGGCCTTGTCCTCCTCCTTGGCCTTGCACCAGATGAACTCCCGGATGTCCGGATGGTCGATGTCGAGCACGACCATCTTCGCTGCCCGGCGCGTCTTGCCACCCGACTTGATCGTCCCCGCCCAGGAGTCCGCGCCGCGCATGAAGGAGACCGGGCCCGAGGCCGTCCCGCCCTTCGCCAGCGGCTCCATCGAGCCCCGGATGCCCGAGAGGTTGATCCCCGACCCCGACCCCCCGCGGAAGATCATCCCCTCCTTGGTGTTCCAGTCGAGGATCGACTCCATTGTGTCCTCGACTTTGAGGATAAAGCACGCACTCACCTGGGGGCTCTCCTCAAATCCAACGTTGAACCACACCGGGGAGTTGAAGGCGGCCATCTGGTGGAGGAGGATGTGGGTGAGCTCGGCTTCGAAGGCGTCGCCGTCCTCGTCGCTCGCGAAGTAGCCGCGGTCGCGGCCCCAACCGGCGATCGTGCCGGCGACGCGGCCGATCATCTGCTTGACGGAGTGCTCGCGCTCGGGGGCGCCGAGCTGGCCGCGGAAGTACTTCTGGGCGACGATGTTCGTCGCGTTCTGCGACCAGCTCTTGGGGAACTCGACCCCCTCCTGCTCGAAGGCCACGCGGTCCCCGTGGCCGATGCGGGCGTCGCGGAGCTCCCACTCGACGGCGTCGAAGGGGTTCTCGCCGGGGGAGCTGAAGAAGCGTCTGATCGACAGCGCCGCGCCCGGGGTCGTCTCCTGGAGACCGCTCGTGTGGGGGGTGGAATTCATAGGCCTTCTCCTTCTCCGCCGGCGTCGCGCGACGCCCACTCGACTCTTTGATTGGGCCGAGGATCATCCCGCGCGGGCCGGACGGAAAACCACTCCGCTCTGAGACTCATTTTAGGAGGCCCGAGGACTTCTCGGGGTCTCGCCGCGGTAGCCCCTCAACGCCCAAGACGGGCCCAGTCGGAGAGCTCCCCCCAGGTCGCCGAGACCCGGAGGGCCGCCTCGGCGAGGGCGTGCCGAGCGGTGAGGGTCCAGCGGGGCTCGTAGGCCCAGGAGCGCCCAATGGCCCAGGCCAGGCAGGCAAGGATGAGAAGTCCGGCGAGGATCGCCGCGACGATCGCGGGGGTCGAGATGCTTGCGAGCACGGATCGGATGCTAGAGCCGGGACCGGGACCTCGCGGGCGCGGGCCTACCCGGACGCGGGAACCCCGCCCGGAGGCCCGGGCCCGAAGAGATCCCCGAGGGCCGCGAGGGCCTCGCCGAGGACCTCCTCGGGCGGGCGGGCGGCGTCGAGGACGCGGATCCGCCGGGGCTCCGCGTGGGCGAGCTCGTCGTAGGCCGCGGCGATCGCCGCGAAGAACTCCTCCCCCTCCCGCTCGAGCCGGTCGGGGATCTCCCCTCTCTTCTCCTGACGCGCGCGCCCGCGCGCGGCGTCGATTTTTAGAAAGAGCGTCCTGTCGGGCGTGAGCCCCCCCGTCGCAAAGGCGTTCACCGCCCGGACCTCCTCGACCCCGAGGCCCCGGCCCGCCCCCTGGTAGGCCAGGGAGGAGTCCACGAAGCGGTCCAGGAGGACCGACGTGCCGCCCTCCAGGAGGGGCGTCAGGCGCTCCTGGACGAGCTCCGCCCGGGCCGCCGCGTAGAGGAGGGCCTCCGCGCGAGCGCCCACGCGCAGCGCCGGGTCCTTCACGAGCGTCCTGATCCGCTCCGACAGCTCCACCCCGCCGGGCTCCCGCAGGAGCTCCACCGACGCCCCCCGCCCCCGGAGCTCCGTGAGGAGCGCCTGGGCGAGCGTCGTCTTCCCGGCCCCGTCCAGTCCCTCGATCGTGATCAGCCGTCCCGGAGCCATCGGCGGGACGGTAGCGCCCGCGGGCTCCAGGACGCTCGGTGGAGGCGCCTTCTAGGATGAGCCCCGTGAGCCCCGCGCAGGCCGAGAGCATCGACGGTCGAGATCTCTCAGCGAAGATCCGCGCGGAGCTCCCCCCGCACGGGACCCCCTCCCACGCCTACCTCTTCCACGGCCCCCCCGGCGCCGGCAAGCGCACCGCCGCCCGCTCCCTCGCCGCCGCCCTCCTCGCCGAGGGCGCCCCCGACCCCGACGGCGTCGCCGCCCGCGTCGCCCGCGACTCCCACCCCGACCTCACCTGGGTCAGGCCCCGCGGGGCCGCGGAGATGCTCGTCGGGGACGTCCTCGAGGCCCTCGCCGCCGGGAGCCACACCCCCTTCGAGGCCACCCGGCGGGTCCTCGTCATCGAAGACGCCCACCTCATGAACGACCAGGCCGCCAACCGCCTCCTGAAGACCCTCGAAGACCCCCCCTCCTTCGTCCACCTCATCCTCCTCGCCCACCGCCCCCGGGACCTCCTCGCCACCGTCGCCTCCCGCTGCCGCCCCCTCC
>DASZFE010000305.1:0-5448 GCA_035940155.1 Solirubrobacteraceae bacterium
TACGGACTCGCTTGTGATCCGGGGGATTTGAAAGTCGAGCATCTGGGTCCTAACGTCGTTTTGATCTCAGACCGGCGCCCGTCGGACGCCGGCACTCACGCGCCGCGCCGCCGGTGCGGCCGGCGCGGACAACTACTTCGAGTACAGCTCGACGATGAGCTGCTCCTGCACCGGCGCCGCGACCTCGCGCCGCTCCGGCCTGCGCAGCACCTTCGCGGTGAGCGACTCGTGATCCGCCTGCAGCCACGCCGGGATCTGCCCGGTGAGCTCCGTCGCGTCCCGAACGACCTGCGTCGCGGGCGTGCCCACGTTGATCGCGATCACGTCCCCGGGGCGCATCTGGTAGCTCGGGATGTCCACCCGCCGGCCGTTGATCGTCCAATGGCCATGGCGGACCAGCTGGCGCGCCTGCCGGCGCGAGGCCGCGAAGCCCAGACGCACGAGCACGTTGTCGAAGCGGCACTCCAGCAGCGCGAGCAGGTTCTCGCCCGTGATCCCCGGCTGGCGCGAGGCCTTTTCGTAGTAGCCGTGGAACTGGCGCTCGAGCACGCCGTAGTAGCGGCGGGCCTTCTGCTTCTCGCGCAGCTGCAGCCGGTACTCGCTCTGTTTCTGACGCCCGCGGCCGTGCTCGCCGGGCGGGTAGGCACGGCGCTCCACGCCGCACTTGTCCGTCAGACAGCGCTCGCCCTTGAGGAACAGCTTCTGTCCCTCGCGACGACACTGCTTGCACTGGGGGCTGGTGTCTCTTGCCATCTCAGACGCGCCGCCGCTTGCGGGGTCGACAGCCGTTGTGTGCCTGCGGGGTCACGTCCTTGACGCCCGTCACCTCGAGGCCCGCGGCCTGGAGAGAGCGGATCGCCGTCTCGCGCCCGGAGCCCGGACCCTTCACGTAGACCTCCACTCGCTGGAGCCCCTGCTCCATCCCCTTGCGCGCCGCCGCGTCCGCGGTCACCTGCGCAGCGAACGGGGTCGACTTGCGCGAGCCTTTGAAGCCCGCGCCGCCCGCGGACTCCCATGCGATCACGTTCCCGCCCGGGTCCGTCAGGGAGACGATCGTGTTGTTGAAGGAAGTCTTGATGTGCGCCTGGCCCGTCGCGATGTTCTTCTTCGGCTTGCGGCGCCCCCGGGCGCGCTTGGGTGCGGGCATTACTTCTTACCCGCCTTCTTCTTGCCCGCGACCTGCATCCGCTTGGGACCCTTCCGGGTGCGCGCGTTGGTCTTCGTCTTCTGTCCCCGCACGGGCAGCCCGCGGCGGTGGCGCAGGCCGCGGTAGCAGGCGATCTCCTGCAGGCGCTTGATGTCCTGGGAGCGCTCCCGGCGCAGGTCCCCCTCGACCGTGAGGCCCTCGTCGATCGCGTCCCGCAGGCGCGCGACCTCTTCCTCGGTCAAGTCACGCACGTAGGTATCGGGATCCACGCCGACCTCGCTCAGGATCTTGTTCGCCGTCGGGCGCCCGATCCCGAAGATGTACGTCAGCCCGATCTCCGAGCGCTTGTTCAAGGGGAGGTTCACCCCGGCGACGCGTGCCATCAGCAACTACTCCGATCTGGGGAGACTCGGGGGTCGCCAGGCAAGGACGCAGGGAAGGGACAGTGGAAGACCCACGGACCTGACTGAGGACGCAGCATCGCGATCATCCGAGATCACCAGATCAGCCCTGGCGCTGCTTGTGGCGCTTGTTCTGGCAAATGACCAGCACCGCCCCATGGCGGCGGATGATCTTGCACTTTTCGCACATCGGCTTGACCGACGGTCGTACCTTCATGATCCCTTTCGGCTGTGGCTCCGCGACCGGCTCTGGCTGCCGGGACGGCCGCCGCTACCAGGTCGTAGATATGCCCCCCGGACGCGAGCTCCCGCACCGGTGAGCACGAAACGCGGATGGTAGCAACTTCACGGGTCAGCCGCGGGTCAGCCGGGCCGGGCGCGGGTCAGTTGCCGACCGCGAGCGCCGCGTCGGCGGGCACGCCCGTACGGCTCGCGGGGTCCAGATGCCAGGGCGTCAAGATTCGCGGCCCCCGCGCGGTGATCGCGACCGTGAACTCGAAGTGCGCCGCGAGCGAGCTGTCCTGGGAGAAGATCGCCCAGCCGTCCCCAGCGACCCGCACCGCGGGGCGCCCCGCGGTGGTCATCGGCTCGATCGCGAGCACCATCCCCTCTTCCAGGCGCGGACCCTTTCCGGGTCTGCCGTAGTTCGGGACCTGCGGGTCCTCGTGCATCTCGCGCCCGACCCCGTGCCCGACGAGGGAGCGCACGATCGAGAGCCCCGCGTCCTCCGCGACGCGCTGGATCGCGTGCGAGACGTCCCCCATGCGGTTCCCCACCCGGCAGCGCTCGACGCCCGCGAAGAGCGACTCGCGGGTCGCCGCGAGGAGGTTCTCGGCCTCCGCGCCCACCTCCCCCACCGGGAAGGTCCGGGCGGCATCCGCGACCCATCCCTCGAACGTCACGCCGATGTCGATCGAGATCACGTCCCCGGGAGCCAGCCGGTAGGGGCCCGGGATCCCGTGCACGATCATCGCGTTCGGGGACGCGCAGATCGATCCCGGGAAGCCCCGGAAGCCCTTGAAGGTCGGGATCGCCCCGCGCGAGCGGATGAAGCGCTCGACGAGCGCGTCGAGCTCGCCGGTGCTCACGCCCGGCCGGATCTTCGACTCCACGAGGTCGAGCGCCTCCACCTGGATCAGGCCCGCGGCGGCCATCTTCTCGAGCTCCTCGGGGGACTTCTTGACGATCATCGCCTCATTGAGCTTATCCGTGCGCGAGGGCCCCGCGGCGTCCAAACCGGGAGGGCCTCCCGAGGGGCCGGAGGGCTCCCCGAACCCGGTGGGCCTCAGAGCCGATCCTCGAGCCGGAGTGTCGCGAGGGTCGCGCGGATGTGGTCGTTGACCTCGTTGGCGCTCCGGCTCCCGTCGAAGCGCCGCAGGAGCCCCGTGCGCTCGTAGTAGTCGATCAGGGGCGCCGTCTGCTCGTGGTAGACCTCAAGGCGCCGGCGGATCGTCTCCTCGCGGTCGTCCTCGCGCTGGATCAGCCGCGAGCCGTCCTGGTCGCATACGCCCTCGTGCTTGGGGGGGTCGAGCTCGACGTGGTAGACGTGACCGCTCTTCGCGCAGACCCGCCGACCGCCCAGGCGACGCACGACCTCCTCGTCGGAGACCTCGATCAGGAGCACCGCGAGCAGGCTCCGGTCGAGCTCCGCGAGCGCCCCGTCGAGCGCGTCGGCCTGCCCCTCGTTGCGGGGGAAGCCGTCCAGAAGGAAGCCGTCGCGGGCGTCGTCGGCGCCGACGCGGTCGGTGATCATTCCGACGATCACCTCGTCGGGGACGAGCTCACCTGCCTTCATGTACCTCTGCGCCTGCACCCCCAGCGGGGTCCCCTGCGCGACCTGCGCGCGGAGCATGTCCCCCGTGGAGATGTGCGCGAGCGCGAAGTCCGCCTGCAGGCGCTCCGCCTGCGTGCCCTTGCCGGCCCCCGGCGGGCCGAGCAGAATGAGGTTCAGCTCGGACACGTCCGAGTGCAGACTACTTCAAGAAACCCTCGTACGAGCGCATCATCAGCTGCGCCTCGAGCTGCTTCATCGTTTCCAGCGCCACGCCGATCACGATCAGGATCGAGGTCCCACCGAAGCTGAAGCTCTGATGCGTGCGCGCGAACAGGACCGCCGGGAGCGCCGCGACGAGCGCGAGGAAGAGCGCGCCCGGGAAGGTCAGCCGGGCGAGGATCCGGTCGAGGAACTCCGCCGTCGGGCGTCCGGGCCGGACCCCGGGGATGAAGCCCCCGTATTTCTTCAGGTTCTCCGCCTGGTCGACCGGGTTGAAGGTCACGGCCGTGTAGAAGTACGCGAAGACCATGATGAAGATCGACTCCCCGAGCACGTAGCGCCAGCCGTTCGGGCTGAAGAAGTCCGCGACCTTCTGTCCCGAGGTCGTGTGTAAGAGCTGCCCGAGGGTCGCCGGGACGGCCATGATGCTCGCGGCGAAGATCACCGGGATCACCCCGGCCATGTTCACCCGCAGGGGCAGGTAGGTCTGCCCGCCCTGCATCATCCGCCGCCCGATCACCCGCTTGGCGTACTGCACCGGGATCCGCCGCTGCCCCTCCTGGACGAAGACGATCCCCGCGACGACCGCGAGGACGAGGAAGGGCATCATCACCTTGAAGACCTGGTCCTGGCTCGTCCACCACGCCTGGATCCCCGCGGGCAGGCGCGTCACGATCGAGGCGAAGATCAGCAGCGAGATCCCGTTCCCGATCCCCCGCTGCGTGATGAGCTCGCCGACCCACATCAACAGCACGCACCCCGTCGTCAGGCAGATCACGATTAAGAAGATGTGCGGCGCGTCGAACTTCGTGATCACCGATTCCCCCGCGTGAGCCTGGAGGGAGTGGAAGAGGAAGACGTACCCGATCGACTGCGCGAAGGCCAGGCCGACCGTTAAGTAGCGCGTGTACTGCGTGATCCGCGCCTGCCCGACCTCGCCTTCCTTGGCGAGCTTTTCCAGCGAGGGCACCACGACCTGGAGGAGCTGGAGGATGATCGAGGCCGTGATGTAGGGCATGATCCCCAGCGCGAAGAGCGCGATCCGCGAGAGGCTCCCGCCCGAGAAGAGGTTCAGGAAGCCCAGGATGCTCCCCCCCGCGAACTCCTTCTGGAGGTCGTTCACGGCTTTCAGGTTCACCCCGGGCACGGGGATGTGCGCGCCGAAGCGGTAGATCAGGAGCATCGCCGCCGTGAAGGCGAGCTTCTTGCGGATATCCGCGACCCGGAAGGAGTTCAGGATGGTCGAGAGCATCGGCGAGCGATTCTAGACCCCGACGACTCTCCGCGCGAGGGGTGAAGCGAGAAAGTTTCTAGGAGGCCCGCTCCGCGGCAGTCGAGGGCGTCCCCGCCTCGAGCACCACGCAGCTCCCGCCCGCCGCCTCGATGCGCTCGCGGGCGCTCTTGGAGAAGGCGTGCGCGTGGACCGTCAGGGGCTTCCCGAGCTCGCCCTTGGCGAGGACCTTCACGGGGATCTTCGAGCGGGTCCCGAGGCCCTTCGAGCGCATCTGCTCGAGCGTCACCTCCGTCCCGCCGTCGAAGCGCGCCTGCAGGTCGCCGATGTTCACCGCCTGCGTCTGCGTCCGGAAGGGCTCGAAGGGCATCGACTTCTTCATGTGCGGGCCGCGGAGCTTCCGCATCCGCATGTGGATCGGCATCTGCCCGCCCTCGAAGCCCGAGCGACTCTTGGAGCCCGAGCGCGAACCCGCGCCCTTCTGCCCCCGCCCCGAGGTCTTGCCCATCCCCGAGCCCTCTCCCCGCCCGATGCGCTTGCGCGGATGGCGGCTCCCGGGCGCCGGCGCGAGGCTGTGCAGACCGATCCGCTCCTCGGCGTGCTCTTTCGCCGCCGCGCTCATGCGGACTCCTCGACGTTCGATCCCTTGGCCGGGACCGACGACTTCTTCGCCGGG
>DASZFE010000306.1:0-5649 GCA_035940155.1 Solirubrobacteraceae bacterium
CGGCGAGCGCGATGTCGAGGTCGCCCGCGCGGATTGCCTGGCAGGCGCCCACGACCGCCGTGAGCCCCGAGGCGCAGAGCCGGTTCACGGTGACGCCGGGGATCGTCTCGGGTAGGCCCGCGAGCAGTACGGCCATGCGGGCGACGTTCCGGTTGTCCTCGCCCGCCTGGTTCGCGCTCCCGAGGTAGACGTCGTCGATCTCCGCGGGGTCGAGCGCGGGGACGCGCTCCAGGACGGCCCGCAGGGTCAGCGCGGCGAGGTCGTCGGGCCGGACGCCCGCGAGGGCGCCCCCGTAGCGGCCCACGGGCGTGCGGACCGCCGCGAGGATCACGGGCTCGCGGGCGGGCGGGAAGTCTTCGGAGGGGCGGCTCACCGCGCGAACGCTACCGCGTGGGAGGGGCCTGCCGCGACCCAGCGACGGTCGAGGGGGCCGCGCGAGGTCAGGCGGCCTCGTCCTTCACGGGGTGCCACCCGCGTCCCTGCTTCTCGACCTTGCCTTCCTCGGCGAGCTCTGGGAGGACGCGGTAGAGATGGTTCTGCTTGATCTCCATCCGCGCCGCCAGCTCGGGGATGCCGATCCCGGGGTGTTCCTGGACGAGCTTGAGCGCCTGCGCGGCCCGGTCGCCCCCGCCCCGGGGCCGCCCACGCCGGGGGCCGCTCAGGGACCGTCTCGGAGCTCCGTCGGCGGCCTCGTCCGGGGCGCACTTGGATCCTCGCGGACGGCCCGGCCCACGCCGCGTGGCCTCGGCGGCCTCGCGCTCGCCGACGGACGCCCCGTCCTCGCCGACCCTTGCGGGCACCTTCTCCTCTGCGCTCTCGGTCGGGTGCCAGCCGAGGCCCTGCCGTTTGATCTTCCCTTCGAGCTCGAGGTTCGGGAGGATCCGATAGAGCGTATTTGCGTGGACTTTCATCTTCGCCGCGAGCTCGGTCACGGTGATCCCGGGCTCGGAGCGCACGAGCTTGAAGGCCTGCCCCGCACGCCAGCCCACACGCCTCTTGCCCGCGGTGCGCGCCTTCGCGGATCGAGGGGCGAGCGCCGAGGACTTCGGGGCGAGCACGGAGGCGCGCTCAGGCAGGGGGGATGCCGCGAGAGAGGGCGCCCGAAGCGCCCGCGGGGGTAAGAGCGGGGCCACGGGGCGGGGCGTGCGTGCGGGACGGGCCGGACGCCAAGGCGCCGGAGGGGCATCTTCGGGGGGACTCTCCGGCGCGCTCTCGGGGACAGCCTCCGCGGCGGCGGGGGGCTCTTCGAAGACGACGGGGGAGCGCTCGAGGGCGGCGGGCGGGCTCTCCTGAATGACCACATCCAGGGAGCTCTCCTGGAGAGCTTCCACAGCGGCCAACAGGCGGTCGTACTCCTCGACGCGCGGTCGAAGCTCGCTCAGGCGCTCGCCGATTTCGGCGCGCACCTTCTCAAGCAGATCACTCATCTCGTGTCCTCACAGTCATCGGGTCCCCGATCCTCGGGTTGCAAGAGGTATAGAGGATCACCGGGTCCTCGCGCTTCGTGCTTCTCCGAGTAGGCGATCTCGTGATGTCGATCACCGATACCGGACTCTGGACCTGACAGACCAGCGGCCTGACTCTTTACTGCTCGAGTACCTTGGGTCGCGTCTCTTCCAATAGTGCGACGCCGCACTGCCAGCAGAACGCCGCGCCACGGCTGTGAACGGCGCCGCAGGAGCGGCAGTGTCCGTGGATGCCTGCCTCGGCGGCGGCGAGCAGGCGTTCGAGCTCGCCGAGCTGGGCGTCGGCCTGCTGGAGCTCGGCGGCGCGGCGGGAGAGGACGTCCAGGCGGTAGTGGTCGCGGCGGGCCATCTCGTAGGTGAGCCCGCCGAGGTCCCAGGTGAGCTTCGCGACCTGTGCGGAGAGCTCCAGGCGTCGGCTGTGGAGGTCTGAGAGGAATCCGTTTTCGCGCACGCTATCCGCCGGTTTCGATCGGCTTGCCGCTTTCGACGAGTTTTTCGATGGCCTTTGAGTAGCTTTTCCCCTTGAGCTTGTGGAGCTTCTGTAAGGTCGTCTGGCTGACCTTCACCGGGGGTGGCGCAGGCGTTTTGGAGACCGCTTCGGCTTCCCTGGCTTCGGCGGCTTCTTCCTTGGCTTCGGAGGCCGCGCTCTTGGCTTCGGCGGCGGTGTTCTTGGGGGCCGCGGGGGAGTGCGTCTGCGGGGCGGTGCTGCTCGCGCCCTGTCCGGGTGTGGTCGTCGCGGCCGCGACGGGCGCCGCGAGGCCCTCGACTTTCACCACCGACTGGGTCGGGGCGCCGCTGACCCAGTGGCCGATCAGCAGGCCGATGAGCAGCGCGAAGAGGAGCGTGGTGAGCAGGCCGAAGAGGCCGGAGTTGCGTCGCACCCAGCTCTCGTTGCCGTAGTGAGGCTCGTACGGGGGTGGCTGGGTGGGCGGACCGTGCCCCGCCGGTGGCACGAGAAGCGTCGGCATTCGGAGATCGCGGGGATGCTGGAGTGTGTCCATGAGGGCGAGGGACTGGAGGTCGTCGGGCGCCGTGGAAGTGGGCCGGCCGCAGGAGAGGCAGTAGCGCTGGTCGCCCCCCAGGGGCACGCCGCAGCTCGCGCAGATTCCGCCGCCGTCCACGGGGCCGCTCATCCGAATGCTCCTCTTACGTAGTCGCGGGTGCGGGTCGCGCGGGGGTCCTCGAAGATCTGCTCGGTGGTCCCGTGCTCGACGAGGTCCCCGAGGTACATGAAGGCGACCTTGTCCGCGACGCGCCGGGCCTGGGCGAGGTTGTGGGTGACGATCACGATCGCTAGGTCGCGGCGGAGCTCGTGGATCAGCTCCTCGACGACGCCGGTGGAGATTGGGTCCAGGGCCGAGCAGGGCTCGTCCATCAGTAGGACCTCCGGGCGCGGGGCGATCGCGCGGGCGATGCACAGGCGCTGCTGCTGGCCCCCGGAGAGACGCAGGGCGGGACGGTCAAGCTCCTCGCGGACCTCCTCATACAGGCCCGCGCGGCGCAGCGCATCGGTTACGAGCGGCTCCAGCTCGCTCTTGCGGGGACGCTTGCGTGACTGCTCGCGCAGCGCGAACGCGACGTTGTCGAAGATCGACATCGGGAAGGGGTTTGGCTGCTGGAAGACCATCGCCACGCGCGCGCGCAGGTCGGTGTCCTGCATCTCATCCGTGTCCTCGCCGTCGAGGAGCACGCGCCCGCCGCGCCGCGCGCCAGGCGTGAGCTCGGTGAGGCGGTTCAGGGTCCGCAGGAGGCTCGTCTTCCCACACCCCGAGGGGCCGATCAGGGCGAGGACCTCTCCCTGGTGGATCGAGAGTGAGACCGACTTCACCGCCGTGCGGGTCGGGAAGGTGACTGTGAGGGACTCCACGCGCAGCCGCTCCGGGCCGGCCGTGCGCGCCTCGCGGATCGTCTGGCGGTCCTCCGGCGGGCGCACTGGCGTGGGCTCGCGGTCCACGACGATCCTGCGCACGGGCGGTACGTGCGGATCGGTCGACGGGGCGGGGTCCGCCAGGGCCGCCAAGTGCGGGGGCTCGTGAGTGATGGGGCCTGCTCTCATGACTGCCCAGTGCGCCGCTCGTGGGCGCGGGCGATGAGGTTGACGGTGGCGTTGAGGGCGAGGACGAGGAGCATCAGCAGGAAGGCCGCGGCGTAGGCCTTCTGCGGGGCGTTGCCTTCGCCTGCGGGCGAGTTGTCATAGACGAAGCTCGTCAGGGTCGAGCCGGTGCCGCGCAGGACGTCGAGGCCGGGGGTCGAGCCGGCGGGCTCGATGCGCAGGCTCGCGCCGAGCAGCAGGACGACGATCGCGGTGTCGCCGATGATGCGGCTGATGCCGAGGGTCGCGCCGGTGGCGATATTCGAGCGCACCCCCGGGAGCAGGACGCGGCGGATCGTCGCGATGCGGGTCTTCCCGAGCGCGTAGGCGGCCTCGCGCATGTGCGTCGGCAGCGCCTGCAGGCCCTCGCGGGTCGCGGCGAAGATCGGGGGGATCGCGATCAGCGACATCATCGACCCGGCCGCGAGGAAGGAGCGGCCGAAGACCCCGCCCCCCGAGGCGCCCGCGCCGCCGACGGTTGAGACGAAGGAGAAGCCCGCCAGGAGCTGGGTCTGAAAGAGCGCGAGGCCAAAGATCGCGATCACGATGTCGGGGGTCCCGGCGATGACCTCGATGCTCGACTCCATGATCCGCCCGAGCCAGCGGGGGCGGCCGTACTCGGCGATCCAGACGGCGCTGCAAACCGCGAGCGGGGTCGCGATCAGGATGCCGATGAGGCTTAAGAGGGCCGTCCCGAGGATCGGGTCGAGGATGCCGCCGCTGTGACTCTGATCGAGCGCCGCTTCGGGGCTGCTCACGAGCAGGCTCGGATGCAGGTACTGGATCCCGCGGACGCCCATGTAGAGGACGATCGCGCCGGCGATCGCGCAGAGGGTCAGTCCGGCCGCCCAGGCGCCCAGCAGGACGATCCGGTCGCTCCAGCGCCAGGTGCCGATCGAGGAGCGCCGGCCGCGCCGGCGGGGCGCGAGGTCGAGCTGCCCGGAGGCGAAGGCGTTCACGCGCGTGCCCCCCTCATGCTCGCACCTGGTACTTGCGCAGGGGCAGCTTGACGAGGTAGCCCGCGACGGAGAGCGCGAGCGCGGAGAAGAGGAGCAGCAGCGCGAGGCTGTAGATCGCGGCATAGAGCGCCGGCGCGCCGACCCCTTCGGCGCTCTCGATGATCGCCGCGGCGACGGTGCGCAGCGGCTCGAAGAGGAAGGTCCTGCCGTCGGCGAGCGAGGGGGTGAAGGATCGTGAGCCGGAGACCATCGAGAGCATCACGGCCTCGCCGAGCGCGCGCGCGGTCGCAAGGACGACGGCCGCGGCGATCGCGGGACGGGCGGCGCGGAGCGTCACCGCAAGCGTTGCTCGCAGGGGGTTCAGGCCGAGCGCGATCGCGCCCTCGCGCCAGGCGCGCGGAACGGTGATCAGGGCCTCGCAGATCAGGGCGACCATGATCGGGGTGATCATCACGGTCAGGATCACCGCGGCAGGCGCGAGCCCGGCCCCGGTGAGCTCGACGCGGTTCTGCATCCACGTGCGTTCGGCGGCGGTGATGAGGTGGTTGCCAACGTAGGGGACGAGGACGAGGACGCCGATCAGCCCGTACACGACCGAGGGGATCGCAGCGAGCAGCCGCACGACGGGGATCGTCACGCGCCGCAGCGACGGGGGGGCGAACTCGACGATGAAGATCGAGGAGAGGATCGCCAGCGGAAGGCCGAGCAGGACGGCGAAGCCGGTCGTCAGGAGCGTCCCGTAGATCAGCGGCCAGGCCCTGAAGTAGTACGCCGAGGAGGGCGGATTGCCGCTCGTGCCGAGCATGTTTTCCAGCTGCCGGTCGACGTCGCCGCCGGAGCCCAGCCAGGAGAGGCCCTGATGGGAGATCATCGGCCAGGCGCCCCGGACGACGAAGACGATCATCGCGATGATCCCGAGGGCGATCAGCAGCGAGACGCCGCCGAGAGCGCGCGCGGCGCGGCGGTCGGACCACGGCGCACGCCGCCGCCGCAGTCCTCCCGCCACGCCCGAGCGCAGTCCTCTGGTGTCTGGAGCCAGTCGCCTCATCGGTCCTATTTGGCCGGGATCCATTCGCTTGAGATGATCCGGCGAGCGGGCTTGGACGTCGTGATCCAGCGGATGAACGCCGCG
>DASZFE010000307.1:0-4366 GCA_035940155.1 Solirubrobacteraceae bacterium
CCGCGAAGTTCCGCCCCGTCGAGCCCAGCACCACCACGCGCCCCCCCGTCATGTACTCGCAGCAGTGGTCCCCCACGCCCTCAACCACCGCGCTCGCCCCCGAGTTCCGCACCGCGAACCGCTCGCCCGCCAGGCCCCGGAAGAACGCCCGCCCGGAGGTCGCCCCGTAGAGGACCGTGTTCCCCACGATCACGTTCTCCTCCGCCCGGAAGCCCGCGTCCATCCCCTCCCGCGGGCGCACCGCGAAGACGCCCCCCGAGAGGCCCTTCCCCGCGTAGTCGTTAGCGTCCCCCCGCAGTGTGAACGTCACCCCGGGCGCCAGCCAGCCCGCGAAGCTCTGGCCCGCCGAGCCCTCCAGCTCGACCACGATCGAGTCCTCCGGCAGGCCCTCCTCGCCGTGCGCCCGCGCGATGTGACTGGAGAGGATCCCCCCCACACAGCGGTTCACGTTGCGGATCTCCATCCGCGCCCGCACCGGCTCACCGCCCTCGATCGCCCCGCGCGCGAGCTCCACGAGCTTCCAGTCAAGCGCGTCCTCGAGGACCGCCGGGGGCGGTTCGACGCGCCGGCGCGGCGTCTCCTCGGGCAGCTCGACGTGGCGCAAGACGTGTGAGAAATCCACCCCGCGCGCCTTCCAGTGCTCGATCGCCTCCTCCGCCGCGAGCAGGTCCACCCGGCCAGTCGCCTCGTCCAGCGTCCGCAGACCCAGCGAGGCCAGGATCTCCCGGACCTCCTCCGCGATGAAGAAGAAGAAGTTCACCACCTGCTCCGGCGTCCCCTTGAAGCGCTCGCGCAGCTCCGGGTCCTGCGTGGCGATCCCCACCGGACACGTGTTCAGGTGGCACGCCCGCATCATGATGCAGCCCGTCGCGATCAGCGGCCCCGTCGAGAAGCCCATCTCATCCGCCCCCAGGAGCGCCGCGATCATCACGTCCCGCCCCGTCTTCAGCTGCCCGTCGGTCTGCACCACGATCCGCGAGCGCAGGTCGTTCAAGAGGAGCGTCTGCTGGGTCTCCGCCAGCCCGATCTCCCACGGCACCCCCGCGGCCTGGATCGAGGAGAGCGGCGAGGCGCCCGTCCCGCCGTCGTGGCCGGAGACCAGCACCCGGTCCGCGTTCGCCTTGGAGACCCCCGCAGCGACCGTCCCCACGCCCACCTCCGAGACTAACTTCACCGAGACCTGCGCCCGTGGGTTCGCGCAGCGCAGGTCGTATATCAGCTGCTTGAGGTCCTCGATCGAGTAGATGTCGTGGTGCGGCGGCGGGGAGATCAGGCCCACCCCCGGGGTCGTGTGGCGGATCTTCCCGATGTACCCGTCGACCTTTTTCCCCGGGAGCTGCCCCCCCTCTCCCGGCTTCGCCCCCTGGGCCATCTTGATCTGCAGCTCGTCCGCGTTGACCAGGTAGTGGATCGTCACCCCGAACCGCCCCGAGGCCACCTGCTTGATCGCCGAGCGCCGCCGGTCCCCGTTCGCGTCCGGGGTGAAGCGCGAGGGGTCCTCGCCGCCCTCGCCCGTGTTCGAGCGCCCCCCCAGCCGGTTCATCGCGATCGCCAGCGTCTCGTGCGCCTCCCGCGAGATCGACCCCAGGCTCATCGCGCCCGTGCAGAACCGCCGCACGATCTCCTTCGCCGGCTCGACCTCCTCGAGCGGTATACCCCCGCCCTCGGGCACCCTGATCCGCAACAGTCCCCGGATCGTCGCCCGGCGCGCCGCGTCCTCGTTCACCGCCTGTGCGTACTCCCGGTACTTCGTGAAGGCCGGGCTCTCCCGGACCGTCTGCAGCGCCCCACCGTCGCCCGCGAGCGCCGCGCTCACCTCACCGTCCTGCGCCGCCCGCACCGAATGCTGCACCAGCGCGATCGTCTCCGGGTTCCAGATGTGGTGCTCCCCGTCCCGCCGCCACGCGTACACGCCCCCGACCGGCAGGAGCTCGTCGTGGGGCAGCGGATACGCCCGACCGTGGCGTGTCAGCGCCTCGATCGCCAGCTCCCGCAGGCCCACCCCGCCGATCCGCGAGGCCGTCCCCGTGAAGTGCCGGTCGATCAGCTCCCGTGAGAGGCCCACCGCCTCGAATATCTGCGCCCCCCGGTAGGACTGGATCGTCGAGATGCCCATCTTCGAGATCGTCTTGAGCAGGCCCTTCGCGATCGCGTTCAGGACGTTCTGCGCCGCCGCCTCCGCGCTCAGCGCCGCCGGCGGGACCTGCCCGTCGCTCGCCTGCGCCGCCCCGTTGCCCACCGGTTCGATCAGCCCGTGGTAGACCATCTCGTCGAGCGTCTCCAGCATCACGTACGGGTTCACCGCGCTCACCCCGTAGCCGATCAGGGTCGCGAAGTGGTGGACCTCGCGCGGCTCGCCCGACTCCAGGATGATCCCCGCGCGCAGCCTTGTCCCTTCCCGCACGAGGTGGTGGTGCACCGAGGACACCGCCAGCAGCGAGGGGATCGGCGCGCGGCGCGGGCCGATCATCCGGTCGGAGAGGATGATGATGTTCACGTCCTCCGCAATCGCGTCGTGCGCCTGCGCGCAGATCCGCTCCAGCGCCCGCTCCATCCCCTCCGCGCCCTCCGCCACCGGCCAGGTGATGTCGATCGTCTGAGCCGCGAAGATCTCATGGGAGACGTGCCTGAGGGTCTCGAGCTCCCGGTTCAGCAGCAGCGGCCGTTCGAGGATCAGCTTGTGCGTGTGCTCCGGCGTCTCGTCGAAGAGGTTGCGCTCGCTCCCCAGGCTCGTCGCGAGGCTCATCACGATCTCCTCGCGGATCGGGTCGATCGGCGGGTTCGTGACCTGCGCGAAGAGCTGCTTGAAGTAGGAGAACAGCGGCGGCGCCTGGTCGGAGAAGACCGCCAGGGAGAGGTCGTTGCCCATCGAGCCCACCGGCTCCTGCGCGTCGCGCGCCATCGGCGCGAGCAGCACCCGCAGGTCCTCCTGGGTGTACCCGAAAGCCCGCTGGCGTCGGTGCAGCGGCTCTTCGGAGATCGTCACCTGCTCTGAGGGCGGCAGGTCCGCGAAGTGAACCGAGTTGCGCGCGTACCACTCCCGGTAGGGCCGGCGCGTCGCCACCTCCCGCTTCACCTCGCCGTCCTCCACGATCCGCCCCCGCTCCAGGTCCACCAGGAAGAGCTTCCCCGGCTGCAGCCGCCCCAGCCGCCTGACCCGATCGGGCGGGATCTCGAGCAGGCCCGCCTCCGAGCCCAGCACGACCAGGCCGTCCGTCGTCTCCACCCACCGTCCCGGGCGCAGCCCGTTGCGGTCGAGCGTCGCCCCGATCACCCGTCCGTCCGTGAACGCCACCGCCGCCGGCCCGTCCCAGGGCTCCATCAGGCAGGAGTGAAAGGCGTAGAAGCCCCGCAGCTCCTCCGGCAGGTCCTCCCGGTCGCGGTATGCCTCCGGGATCATCATCATCGCCGCGTGCGGCAGCGTCCGGCCCGCGAGCATCAAGAGCTCGAGGACGTTGTCGAACGTCGCCGAGTCCGAGTTCCCCGGTTTGACCACCGGGAGGATCTTCTGCAGGTCCTCCCCGAAGAGCTCGCTCTGCAGCTCGCTCTCCCGCGCCCGCATCCAGTTCACGTTCCCCATCACCGTGTTGATCTCCCCGTTGTGGCAGATCACCCGGTAGGGGTGCGCGAGCTCCCAGCTCGGGAACGTGTTCGTCGAGAACCGCGAGTGCACCAGCGCCATCGCGCTCTTGCACCGCTCGTCCATCAGATCCGGATAGAACCGCGCCAGCTGCCAGCTGATCAACATCCCCTTGTAGTTGATCGTCCGCGAGGAGCTCGAGGTCACGTACAGGCCCTCCTCGCCCCGCAGCTCGCACACCCGCCGGATCACGTAGAGCTTGCGCTCGAAGGCGTCCCGGTCGAACGGCTCCATGGAGGTGAGCGCCTCGCCCGCCTGCCCGCCTGCGCCCTTTAGGGTGTGCCCTTCCGGGTATGCCCCGTCATGGGGTGCGCCCACGAACAGCTGGTGGATCGCCGGGCGGCACTCCCCCGCCGTGCGCCCCGCGTGCTCGGGATGCACCGGCACCTCACGCCAGCCCAGCACCCGCTGGCCCTCCTCCAGGACCGTCCGCTCCAGCAGCTCCATCAGCCTCGCCCGCGGGCCATCCTCCAGCGGCAGGAAGCACATCAGCACCCCGTAGCGCCCCGCCGGGGGCAGCTCGAAGCCCACCGACCCCCGGAAGAGCTCGTCGGGCATCTGCATCAGGATCCCCGCCCCGTCCCCCGTCGTCGGGTCCGCCCCCGAGGCCCCCCGGTGCTCGAGGTTCTCGAGCGCCCGCAGCGCCTGCGTGATCACCTCGTGCGTCGGGACGTTGTCCAGGCGCGCCACCATCCCGACGCCGCAGGCGTCGTGCTCGAAACGGGG
>DASZFE010000308.1:0-2623 GCA_035940155.1 Solirubrobacteraceae bacterium
TTCGCTCGGGACAAGCGCGAGATGGCCGTCGGTCGGTGAGAGCCGCGCGTGCTCGCCCGGGATGAAGATCATCGGCGTCGGACTCCCCGTCGACGCACCCCCTTCGCTGAGGGCGCCCCTGGTTTCGCCTGTTTCACCGGCTCCCGCGCCGCCGCCACCGGCTTCCCCGACGCCCGCCGCCCCTTCGACCGGGCCGCGGTAGCGCGACGCCCAATGCTCCACCTCCGCCACGTACCATCCCGCATGGTTGTAGGCGTAGATCGCCCGCCCGTAATCGGCCGGGGCGCCCGAGGCTCGGAGGTAGTTCGCCATTCCAAATATCGCGTCCGCGGGGTCCCACCGGTCGATCACCCCGTCGCCGTCGCCGTCCACCCCATACTGCCGCCAGGTCGAGGCCAGAAACTGCGCCGGGCCGCCCGCCCCCGCCGAGTTCACCGCGCCCTCCCGCGTGCACGACGGCGCGGGGTCGCGCCCGTGGTCGCACTCCACCTTCCCGATCCCCGCGAGGATCGACCAGTCAAGGCCGTACCGGGACGCCGCGCGGAGGTAGAGCGCGAGGTAGCTCGGCGGGATGTCGCTTCGTGCGAAGGTCGAGACGCCGAAGCCCCCGCCCGCCGACGGTTCGCCCGCCGAGCGCGGAACCCCGCCCAGCGCCAACGTCGCCACGGCCATCGGCAGCGCCACGAGGACCGCGCCCACGCCGAGGGCCACGCCCGCGAGCCTCACTCGCCGGTCCTCCACCCCAACTGGCGCTTACGCCCCTCCGCGACATCCTTCGCGTCGCGCATCACCGCCGACTCCCGCCCGTGCCGCGTCGGCCACGTCGTGAGCGGACCCCCGGGACCGGACTCCGGCGACCACCGCCCTGTGGGCGGCCTCGGGGTTTTCGGCCTTCTCGGCGGCACGTGGCCGCCGTCGCCGATGCGTTTTTTGAGCACCCCGTCGAACTCCTCCTCGACCCTCTCTCGTTCGCGAGGCCCGGGCTGCTCACGTGCACCGTCCGCGATCTCCGCGACCGTCCCCGCGAGCTCCCGGCGCAGGGCGAGCTCCCGGTCGATCTCGAGCCGCGCGCGCCTGCGCCCCGCCGGATCGAGGCCTTCGTACTCCGCGCGCCCCAATCCCGCGAGGCCCGCGAGCGCCGCGTAGTCGCGATTGGGAAGCGGCTCCTCGCCCCGACGACGCCGCTCGGCCCGCTCGAGGCTCCCCGGCAGAGCCGCCTGCTCATCAAGGAACTTCGCGCGCTCCTTCCGCTCGATGCGCGAATGCGGGCTCCCCGTGAGGCGTTTTTGCTTCTTGCTCGCGCTCACCCGTTCCCGCGCCTCGTTCAGCGGGCCCTGCTCGCGTGCGATCTCCCCCTCGATTCGCTCCGCGCGAGCCGCGAGTTTCGCCTCCCCGCGGGCGTCCCCGCTGGCCTTCGCCTCCGCGCGGGCCGTACGCACGCGGTCCAGCTGCGCGCGCAGCTCCGCGATTCGACCCAGGGTCTCCGACTTGCCCGCGATCTTCTCCTTCGCCTCGCCGAGATCCCGGTCGAGCGTCCGTTCGACCTGCTCCCCGGATCTCTCCTGGGCCTTCGTCCCGGCCGCCTCCGTGAGCCCGTCGCGGCGTTCGACGCTCGGCGCCGGTCGTTTGAGCTTGTCCCTCACCCAGCCGCCCACGCGCATCGCATCGCGGGGAATCTGTAAGGCGTCACGCACGCGACTCCCGATCGACCTAGCCCCGCCCGCCGAGCGCCCTTCGCCCCGCACTAGGCCCAGCAGCTGCCGGCGGCGGCGGTAGGCCATCCACCAGAGCGCCGATATCAGCAGCCACTGCGCCCACCAGCCGAGCCCCTGCAGGCTCAGCATGATCCGCATCATCATCAGCGCCACCCCCAGCAGGAAGGAGTAGAGGAGCTTCGACACCACCGCCCCCAGCAGATGGGTGCCCCACGCGCGAAAGGCCGCCCGACCGCCGTCGCCGAGGGCCGGCGCGAGCACCGCGGCGGGCGTGAGCAGCAGGTAGAAGAGGCTCAGGATCGCCGCCCCGAGCAGGTTCAGCGCGAGGAAGCCCAGCAACAGGACCGCCCCGAGCGCCCCCGCCACGATCAGCGCCAACCCCACCAGGCGCGACCACACGCCCCTCCCCGTGCGGAACTCCGCCCGCGCCGCCATCGGCCCGGCGCATTCGCCCATTTCTTCCGCTCCGCAGAGCGCCCGCAGCAGCGAGCCCGAGTCGCTGATCGAGTTGCGCCCCGGGCCGTTCGCGGGTAGGGCCAGGAAGATCTCCCCGTTCGTCCGCGCCCCCCGCAGCAGCTCCGCCCGCAGGCCCGGCTCCCGCGCGGCGATCCCCAGGGCCGCCCTTCGCAGAGCCGGGTCAAGGAGCCCGGGGTCCCGACACCAGCGCACCGCGCCAAACTCCATGTAGCACCACGGCGCCCCCACCACGCTCGCGAACACGTCCTGCATCCCCTGCGCGAGCGTCCGATCGGGGTGGTCGGGCGTCCCCGCGCTCACCGCTCCGAGCGTCCCCACGCTCGCCCGGTTCGCCCAGTGCTCCAGCACCCCCACCGTACCGCCCGGGTCGGCGATCACCCACAGCCCCGCGACCATCATCGCGAGCATCAGCAGCGCCTCCCCGAGCGTCT
>DASZFE010000309.1:0-4359 GCA_035940155.1 Solirubrobacteraceae bacterium
GATCGGCGCTCGCGTAGGCGCGGGCGAGCTCCTCGCCGTGGAGCCAGCCGAGGAAGGTGGCGTGGTCGCCGAGGCGCTCGCGCAACAGGCCCTCCTCGGGGCCGCCCCCGGCGAGCACGAGGTGCAGGCGCCCGCCGACACCGGCGGGGTCGCTCGCGCGGGCGGTGAGGATGGTCTCGGCGAGAAGCTCCGCGCCCTTCTCGCGCGTGAGCCGCCCGGCGTAGAGGACGTTGACGCGATCGGCTCCGTGTGCGCCGGAATCGCGCGGGCTCGGGTCGCGCGGCGCGGGGTCGAGCCCGCGGGAGTCGCGCAGGGCGGGGTCGAAGCGGGCGGTGTCGACGCCGCGATCCCAGCGCAGGACCTTCCCGGCGGGGAGGCCGATCTGATCCAGCGAGCGGTCGGAGGCGGGGCTGGGGGAGAGGACGAGGTCGCAGGCGCCGTAGAAGGCGCGGACGCCGAGGGCCATCGCCTCGGCGAGGCGCTGCTCGCCGGAGCGGAGTCCCGCGTAGGCGGTGAGCTCGGTGTGGTAGCTGCCGAGCAAGGGCAGGCCGAGGGCGCGCGCGAGGAGGGCCCCGGCGACGCCGACGGGGCCGGGGGAGCAGACGTGGATCGCGTCGAAGGCGCCCTCGGTGAGTGTCTGGACGGCGGCGGCGAGGCTGGGGACGCCGATGGAGAGGCCGGGGTAGTGGGGGATCTCGATCTCGCGGACGGCGGAGAGGCGGCGGTCGACTCCGGGGTCGGTCCCGAGGACCTCGATCTCGAAGCCCGGGACGCCACGGTCGCGGATCTCCTCGATCGTGCGGGTGACCCCGTGGGTGCTCCCGATCCCGTCGGCGAGCAGGGCGACGCGGGGGCGCTCCTCCTGCTCGCGGCGCTCCTCGAGCTTGGCGCGCTCGTTGGCGAGGAAGGCGGTCGCGGGGGCGTAGGGGATCGCGGCGATGCACCCGGCGAAGAGGCCCTCGAGGGCGGCGCCCATCTCGGCCTCCCCGCCCCCCTCGCGAACGGCGCGCACGGTCCCGTCGACGGCGGCCCCGAGGCGGCGCTCGTGCAGGCGGCAGGCGCGGCGGTGGAGGTCGGAGTGGCTGAAGCCCTCGGCCTGCATGTATTCGAGGAGCCCACGGGCGTCGAGGTGGTCGAGCTCGACGGCTCGCATCCAGGCGCGCAACAGGCGCCGGGCGTCCTCGGGGGTGAGGTCGTTCCCGGTCGCGCCGTGGCGGGCGTCGCCCTCGCTGAGGAGGCGGCGGACGATGGTCATGACAGCCCGGGGGTCCGGGACGCTCCCCTCCTCGCCGTGGCTCCCGACGCCCTGGCCTGTGCCCTCCCCACACCCGAGCGCCCGGGCGGCGAGGGCGATGGCGGCGTGGGCCCACTTCGCGGCCCCGCCCTGGGCGCCGCGCGCCCGGGCGCGCCCGCCGCGGACGTGGGCGAGGAACTCCTCGGGGGTCGCGGCGAGCGGGGTCTCGGTCCAGGTGCGCCCGACGTCGACGCCGGCGTGGTCGTCGGAGCCGCCGACCCCGATCCCGTCGCGGGTGGCGACGTAGGTGGCGGCGGGGCGGTTGAGCTCGCGGGCGCGGGAGCCGTTGCGGACCTCCCAGATCGGGAAGAGCTCGGCCAGGCGGCGGCGGTGGCGCGCGGTGAGGGGGGCGCCGACGGCGTAGTGGGGGTGGGCGAGCGCGGAGAGGATCTCCCGGTCGTAGAGGTAGGCGGCGCAGAGCTCGAGGTCGTGGCGGTGGGCCTGGAGCCACTCGTGGTCGTGGGGGTCGATCCCGTAGCAGAGGACGTGCACCGCCTGGGGCTCGCCGCGGAACCAGGCGGTGAGCTCCTCGGAGACGAAGACGTCGGGGCGTCCGGCGATCTGGAGGACGCCGTCGATGGTGTCGTGGTCGGTGACGGTCACGAAGTCCATCCCGCGGCGCTTTGCGAGCTCGTAGACCTCCTCGGGGGGCGTGGCGCACTCGGGGAGGCCCACGGCGCGCTGGACGCCCAGGCGGGAGACCTCGGAGGCGCTCGAGTGACAGTGCATGTCGACTCTCGCCCGCCCGCCCGCGCCCGCGACGGGGGCATCCGTGCCCGCGAGGTCCGTGCGGACGACCATCGGGGGACCCCCCGGATCGGTGGTCGAGTCGACCATCGACGACTATCTTTCTCTCGCAAAATGCGGGTTTTGTGACGAGCCGGGAACGATCTTGTGAAATCTCCGTGAACCCTCGACGGGGCGCGGACACCCGGGGCTCTCCCGACCGCGCCCCCCGGTAAGCTCACGCGCCGGTGCACCACCCGATCTCCTACCTGCAAGCCGTGATCCTCGGCCTCACGCAGGGAATCGCCGAGCCCTTCCCGATCTCGAGCCTCGGCCACGCGGTCGTCCTGCCGAGCCTCTTCGGCTGGAACATCCACCAGAACGACCCCTTCTTCCTGACCTTCCTCGTCGCCACCCACCTCGCGACGGCGATCGTGCTGTTCGGGCTCTTCGTCAAAGACTGGGTCCGGATCGCCACGGGCATGCGGCGCTCCCTGCAGCAGCGCGAGATCCGCGCCGAGGACGTCGACGCGCGCCTGGGGTGGCTGCTCGTCGTCGGGACCATCCCCGCGGGCGTCATCGGGCTGCGCGCCGAGAAACCCCTCCGCTCCCTCGTCGCCTCGGCCTCCCTCGCGGCGGCCTTCCTGATCGTCAACGGGGTCGCGCTGCTGCTCTTCGAGCGCCTGCGCAAGCGCGCGCCGGCGCCCGGCGACTACCTCGGGGACTCCGACGAGCGGATCGGAAAGCTCCACTGGCGCCAGGCGATCGCGGTGGGCACATCCCAGGCCGCGGCCCTCATCCCTGGGATCTCCCGCTCGGGCTTCACGATGGGCGGGGGCCTGTTGACGGGCCTCTCAATCGAGGACGCCGCCCGCTACTCCTTCCTGCTCGCCACCCCCATCATCCTCGCGGCCGCCGCGCTGAAGCTCCCCGAACTCCTCGGGCCCCAGGGCGACGGGGTCCGCGGCCCCGCGCTCGTCGCCGGGATCTGCGCCGCGGTCACGACCTTCCTTGCCGTGAAGTTCCTCCTGCGCTTCTTCGAGACCAACCGCCTCACGCCCTTCGGGCTCTACTGCGTCGCCTTCGGCGGGATCTGCACCCTCGTCTTCGCCCTCTGACCCGCGCGTCGCTCTCCCACCCGCGCCCTCGTTCTGTGAGATCGCACCGATCGGGCCGCCCGTGCTACGTTTCAATGCCTCGATGACCCGGTGTTCCCTGCTCTCATCCCGGTCTCTCGCAGTCGGTGCTCTGCTGAGCTTGGCTCTGTGCCTCTCGCTCGCGATTCCCCGCGCGCACGCCGCGGGTGACTGCGGGCGGCGCTGCACGGGCGGGAAGCCGCCGATCTCCGGTCAGAGCCTCCCCGAAGTGCACGTCGCCGCGACCGTCTCCCCGGGCGGGGAGGTCCGCCTGACAGTCTCCTGCCCCGCGGTCGACGGGTCCTGCGAAGCGACCGTCGTCCTGCGCACCCTGCACCCGCTCTCCTCCCGGGCCGCCTTCAGACCGGCCGGATCGACCGAGCGCAAGCGGCCGCTGACCATCGGACACGCCTCCTTCGCGCTCCCCGGCGGCGCCACCCGGGTCCTGAGCATCCGCCTCTCCGGCAAGGGGCTCGCGGAGCTCCGCAAAGCCCGCCGCCTCACGATCGTCGCGACCCTCACCTCGAACGTCGACGGCGTCTCGCAGGCCGTCACCGAAACGGTCACCCTGCGCCCGCCCGCCAAGACGCGCGGGTAGCGCGCCCGTCAGCCCTGGCTCGCCGGGCCCGCGCTGCGCGGGCCGGTCTGAAACCAGGCGAAGACGAAGCACCCGAGGGCGACGACCAGCGCGGCGATCCCGTGCTTGGTGTGGTGGTGGCTGGACCCCGCGGCGTGGCCGGGGAAGAAGGACGGGAGCGAGCTCTCGGGCTCGGCGAAGTAGACGACCGCGACGACCACGAGGACGACCCCGAGGACGATCGCGGGGATGACGAGACTGCGCATGTTCTTCATCAGCCGGTAAGACTAGTTCAGATGCCCCAACCGAGGAAGCCTCCCGAGAAGCCGCGGATGCCGGTGAAGATGTTCGAGACCCGCAGCCAGGCCTGGCGGGAGGTGGGCCTGGAGGGCCAGATCGCTCCCGGGCAGGCCCGCCGGGCGCGGCGGGCGCGCCTGGAGACGGTCGTCCTCATGGTCCTCTTCGTCGGGGTGGTCCTCGTCTACGAAAACCGCGCGAGCCTCTTCGGCTACCACGCCTCCTCCTCCCCGGCCCTGGAGCGGGGCGTGCAGATCGCCGCCACCCTCCTCCTGCTCGTCCTCGGCTGGGCGATCGCGCGCGAGGTCGGGCGCGCGCTGCGACCGTAC
>DASZFE010000310.1:0-2420 GCA_035940155.1 Solirubrobacteraceae bacterium
CGGATGCTCCTCAGCCCCGAGATCCTCACCCCGACCCCCCTGGACACCGTCGCGAGCGCCCACGCCCTCGCGCGGGCCCCCGAGGGCGGGCTGCTCCTGCTCGACACGCCCCCCGTGAGCCCCGCCGATCGAACCCGCACCCACGCCATCTCGGGCCTCCTCTCCACCCTCGGCGTCGATCGCGTCCTGCTCGCCCTCCCCGCGACCCTCGGGGCGAGGGCCGCCGGACAGCTCCTCGGGGCGCTCGCCCCGCTCGGGGCGTGCGCCGTGGCGATCACCCACGCCGACGAGACCGACCAGCTCGCCGTCGCCGTGGAGGCCTGCTGCCGGTTCGGTCTCGCGCCCGAATATCTGTTGGAACGCGCCCGACCCGGGGGGAGCTTCCAACGAATCGATCCGAACTATTTGGCAGAGAGGCTCCTGAAATGAAACTGCGACGCGAACCGAAGGGACCGTCGGGCCCTCCGCCGCTGCCCAAGCGCTCGGAGACCGTCACGCTCGTGCGCTCCTCCGGGGAGCGCCTCCAGGCGCGAATCGCCGATCGCGGGATCGACTCGCTGCTCGTGGTCGTGATGTTCAGACCCGAACGCCCCATGAGCGAGACCGAGCTCGGCGACATCGCCCTGGAGTTCGGCAGCGACCAGGGCCGCGTGCGGGTCAACGGGAGCGTCGTCTTCGAGGACGGCGACCTGCTCCGCTTCACCAAGCTCAGCTCCGTGGAGATCCTCCAGCAGCGCGAGTACGTCCGCGTGAAGGCCACCCGGCCGGTGATCCTGAACGTCGGCTCGGGCCAGCGCCCGATCCAGACCTTCTCCGTGGACCTCAGCGGAGGCGGCATCCTCCTGGCCGGGCCGAGCACGCTGCGGATCGGCGAACGCGTGGAGATCCGCCTCACCACGACCCCCGACAGCACTCCGATCGTCGGCAAAGGGATCGTCGTGCGCAGCGACGAGCGTGGCCACCGGGCGATCTGCTTCGAGTCGATCAGCGACGGCGACCACCGTCGCCTCGTGCGCTTCATCTTCGAGTGCCAGCGCGTAGAACGGCAGCGCGGCCTGGCATCCGAGGGCGCGGGTGGTGGTCGCCGTGGCCGCTGAGAAGAAGCCCGCCACGAGCGAGGCGCCCCCCGCGGGGGGCCTCAGCGTCGCCGCGCACCCGCGCGCCGCGCGGCGGGTCGCCCAGGCCAGGGAGCTCGGCGGGCTCTTCGGGTTCCTCCTCGGCGGCTACCGCGCGCTCCCGACCCACACGCTCGTGGGCGCCACCCTCCTCGCGCTCGCCCTCGGCGCGGCCTGCTACGTCGTCGTCTGGGCCGCCGCGGTCCTCCTCTCACGCCATCTCATCCTCGCCGAGCTCCACACCGCCCAGCAGCAGCTCCTGAGCACAGAGCTCGCCAAGCGCGAGGGCTCCGCGCCCCGCCTCCCCGGGCGCCGCGAGAGCCTCCGTGCGGGATCGCGGACGGGACGGTAGCCGCGGATGGAACCGATTCCGCCGATCCCCTCGCTGCCCCCGGCGATCACGCCCGTCCCCCCCACGCGATCCCAGCGGGTCTCCCGCGAGCGCCGCCCACACGAGCGCGACGGATCCCCCCGCAAGCGCGAGGAGCGCCCGCGCAGGCCCGCCCCGCCAGGGGCGGGCGCCGAGCCCGGCGAGGAGCGCGAGGGCCGCCACGTCGACGTGCGCGCGTAGACCCCCGCGGCCGGCGGGGGCGTCCAGCGGTGCGCACGCGCGCTCAACTTTTCCGTACGGGTGACGATAAACGTGGCACGTGGGTCGACATGGAGTCGGCCCGGGACTCATAACCAACCGTCATCAAGGAGATGAACGCATGTCCCTCATGATCAACACCAACATCGAGTCGCTCAACGCGCAGAACAACCTCGAACGGACCGAGGCGTCCATCGCAACGTCGATGCAGCACCTCTCCTCGGGTCTGCGGGTCAACATCGCCGGCGACGACGTCGCCGCCTATGGGATCGGCCAGCGGATCCAGGGTCAGCTCAACGGAATCAACCAGGCCCATCAGAACACCCAGGACGCGGTGTCGCTGACGCAGACCGCCCAGGGCGCCCTGAACACGGTGCAGCAGATCCTGCAGCGCGTTCGCACGCTCGCGGTCGAGAACGCCAACGGCACGCTCTCCAAAGAAGACAAAGAAGCGGTCAAAAAGGCCGCCGAAGAACTCACCACCGAGCTCAAAAGGATCGGGGAAACGACGACCTTCAACGAAGTCAAGCTGTTGGCTTCCGAAGAAGAAATCAAATTCCAGGTGGGTGGGAACGAAAAAGAATCCATCGGCGTCAAAACGACCAAACTGGAAGAAGCCATCAAAGGCGTGAAAGTCGAAGAAATCAAAACCGTCGATGAAGCGATCAACAAAGTCTCTAAAGCGGCGGCTGAATTCGGCTCGATCCAGAACCGAC
>DASZFE010000311.1:0-1756 GCA_035940155.1 Solirubrobacteraceae bacterium
CAGGGTCGGCTCTCCCGCGGCGAGCGCCTCGCCGATGAAGGGGAGGGTGCCACCCACGAACTCCTCAGGGCCGGCGTAGAAGAGGGCCTCGTGACGAAAGGCGCACACATTCGCCACGGCGCCGCGCGCCGCGGATCCGTCGTAATCGTCAGCCATGGCCCCCGTCATCGACGACACCTCCGATTTATGATTCAAGCAGCTGATGCGGCGGTAAATCATGGGAACAGACGCGGCCGGCGATCCTCTGCGATCTTCAGATGGCTGGAAACACCCAGCCTGACACGACGGCAGCAGCCGTATACCCCGTGCGGAGCGAGGCGAAACCCCCGATCCGGTTTGCCCGCGCCCGCTCGAGGCTCCTCAGTGCGTTGTCCGCAGGCCCAGCGCGTTTGTCGGCGGAGTGGACGGGTGTTATGATCGCCCCATCGCCCTCCGATCATGAAGCGGGGAGCAAAGCTTGGGCGCCTGGGCGGGCGAGCATGGATCGCCGGGCGCCGACATGGGCCGGGATGCAAAACCCCTTTCACATCGATGCCGAGCGCTCCGGCGACGCGGCGGTGCTGCGCCTGCGGGGCGAGCTCGACGTCGCGAGCGCGAGCCGACTCGAGCAGGCGCTCGCTGACGTGACACAGGACGCGCCGCGGATCGTCGTCGTGGACCTCGGGGGCGTGGAGTTCATGGACTCCACGGGTCTGCGCGTCGTGCTCTCCGCCAACGAGCGCGCGCAAGAGGCCGCGCAAGAGTTCGCGCTCGTGGAGGGTCCGCCGCAGGTCCAGCGGCTGCTCGAGCTCACGCGCGCCCGCGAGCGCCTGCGGATCGCGAGCGACCTGCGGGAGCTCCTGGGCTGAGTCCGGCGGGGCTAGCGACCCTCAAAGCGCGGGGCGCGCTTGCCGAGGAAGGCCGCGATCCCCTCGCGGCCGTCCTCGCTCTGGAAGACCGTCGCGAAGGCGCGCTTCTCGGCCTCGATGCCCTCGTCGAGATCCCCCGCGCCGGAGACGCGCTTGATCTGCTCGATCGCCAGGGGCGCCTGGGAGGCGAGGCGGCGCGCCCAGGCGAGGGCGCCGTCGATGAGCTCGTGATCCTCGAAGACGCGGTTCACCAGACCGTGCTCGAGGGCGTCCTCGGCGAGGAGGGGGTCGCCGATGAGGTTCATCTCCAGGGCCTTCGCGGGGCCGACGAGGCGGGGGAGGCGCTGGGTGCCGCCGAAGCCGGGGATGATCCCGAGCTTGACCTCGGGCTGGCTGAAGATGGCGGAGCGGGCGGCGAGACGGACGTCGCAGGCCATCGCGAGCTCGCAGCCCCCGCCGAAGGCGAGGCCGTTGACGGCCGCGATCGTGGCCACGCGCCCGCTGCCGAGCTCGCGGAAGAGGGCGTGGGCGCGGTGGATGAGGTCCTCACCGGCGGCCTCGTCCATGGTCGTGAAGGCCTTGATGTCGGCGCCGGCGCAGTAGAGGAAGGGGTTCGAGGAGGCGATCACCAGGGCGCGGACTCCGGCCTCCTCGACGGCCCGCCAGACCTTCCCGAGGTCCTCGACGACCTGCGGGGAGATCGAGTTCATCTGCCCGTTCGCGAGCCAGGCGATCGCGACCCCGTCCTCGCGGGTCTCGAGCTTGACCACCTCCACCTTTGCGTCGTCATCCACCTTCGATGACGACGCGAAGGTGGATGACGACGCCACCTTCGATGAGGACCCGGCGGGCTGCTCATCGTCGGGCTTCGGGTAGGGGTAGAAGCCCTGGCCGCTCTTCTGCCCGAG
>DASZFE010000312.1:0-1778 GCA_035940155.1 Solirubrobacteraceae bacterium
GGCCGAGGTAGTTGTTGGAGCAGAGGAGGAGGACGGGCTTGCCGTCGAGCAGGACGCGGGGTCCCTGGGGCCCGGAGATGAGACGGAGGCGGCGCTGGAGTCCGAGCTGCTCGAGCTCGGCGAGGCGCTCTTCGATGTCACTCACGGGCGTTGCTCACGGTCTAGCCGGTGGGCACCGTCTCGCGGGTGCGGTCGGGGCGTGGGGGCACGGAGCGCTTGGGGTGGTGGCGCAGCTGGGTGGAGGGGTCCCAGAGGCGGACCTTCAGATCGACGGCCCCCTCGGTCTCCCCGGGCGCGGCGAGGTGCTCCTCGAGGACGTCGGGGGTCTCCCCGGCGAGCCACCGGGAGCGGTTGTCGGGGCGGGGGTTCGCGCCGTTGTCGGGCTGGCGGGCGACGTTGAGGCCGAGGTCCTCGAAGATCGCGCGGTCCTCCTCGGGCTCGGAGCCGAGGGTGGTGAGGAAGTTGCCCATCATGACGCCGTTGAGGCCGGCCTTGACGGCGAGGGGCTGGAGCTCGCCGAGGTTCTCGACGCGCCCGCCGCAGAGGCGGAAGAGGGCGGCGGGGAGGATGAGGCGGAAGATGGCGATCCACTTGACGGCCTCCCAGGGGTCCATGTGGTCGCGGTCGCCGAACTTGGTGCCGGCGCGGGGGTTGAGGAGGTTGATGGGGACGCTGGTGGGGTCGAGGGCGGCGAGCTCGAAGGCCATCTCGACGCGCTGCTCGCGGGACTCGCCGAGGTTGAGGATGCCCCCGACGCAGGTCTCCAGACCGGCTTCGCGGACGGCCTGGATGGTGCGGAGGCGACCCTCGTAGCGAACGGTGGTGGTGACCTCGTCGTAGTAGGAGCGGGCGGTCTCGACGTTGTGGTGGACGCGCTGGATGCCGGCGTCCTTGAGGGCCTGGGCGCGCTCGGGGGACATGTGGCCGATGGAGGCGCAGCGCTTGAGGTTGGTCTTCTCGGCGACGAGCCGGGCGCCCTGGAGGATCTGCTCGAAGTCGCGCTTGGAGAGCCCCTGGCCCTGGGTGACCATGCAGAAGCGGTGCGCGCCGGCGGCCTCGGCGGCGCGGGCGTGCTCGAGGATCTGCTCGGGGTCCATCATCGCGTGCATCGGGGTGTCGGCCTCGGCGAAGCGGGACTGGGCGCAGAAGCCGCAGTCCTCGGCGCAGCCGCCGGACTTGGCGTTGACCAGCGAGCACATGTCGGTGGAGTCCCCGAAGCGCTCGACACGGGCCTCCCAGGCGCGCTGGACGAGGGCTTCGATCTCGGCGTGATCCTCGATCTCGCCGAGGCGCAGGGCCTCCTCGCGGGTGATGAGCGACGGCATGTCGGGTTGAAACCTCCGTGTGGTTGGACTGGACGTTATGGGGCGCTGCGGACGAATGATGGCGCTCGGGCCTCCATCCGGTCGGCCCCTGAGATGGAGGGCGCCCTCGTGGCGCCCTATTCGTTGCTCCAGCGCGGGGGCCGCTTCTCGGCGAAGGCGCGGACTCCCTCGCGCATGTCGCGGGAGGCGAAGGAGGCGAGGCGGAGGCCGATGAGCTCCTGTTCGAGGTCGGGCTCCAGGGGGCCCTGGGCGCGGAGGAGGGCGAGGATGACGCGCTTGTTGCCGCGCTGGGAGAGGGGGGCGTTGCCGGCGAGCTCGGCGGCGAGCTGGAGGGAGAGCGTCTCCAACTCCTCTTCGGGGGCGATCCGGTTGACCAGGCCCCAGGCGAGGGCGGTGGGGGCGTCGATGTGGCGGCCGAGGAGGAAGAGCTCGCGGGTGCGGGGGGCGCCGATG
>DASZFE010000313.1:0-2774 GCA_035940155.1 Solirubrobacteraceae bacterium
GAGCGGGCCGAGCGGGAGGACGGGCGCTCCCCGCTCCACCCCCTGCGCCTGTACGCGGAGCTCGGGGCGGTGCTCGATCGGGACGCGATCGTGATCGGGGACGGGGGGGACTTCGTCTCCTACGCGGGCCGGGTGATCGAGAGCTTCCGGCCGGGGTGCTGGCTCGATCCGGGCCCCTTCGGGTGTCTGGGAACGGGACCGGGGTATGCGCTGGCGGCGAAGCTGGCGCACCCGGGGCGCCAGGTGGTGCTGCTCCTGGGCGACGGGGCGTTCGGGTTCTCGGGGATGGAGTACGACACGCTGGCGCGCCACGGGGTGGACGTGGTGGGGGTGATGGGGAACAACGGGATCTGGGCGCTGGAGAAGCACCCGATGGAGTTCCTCTACGGGTACTCGGTCGCGGCGGACCTGCGTCCGGGGACGCGGTATGAGCTGATCGTGGAGGCTCTCGGGGGCCACGGGGAGCTCGTGGAGCGCCCGGGGGAGCTGCGCCCGGCGCTCGAGCGGGCCTTCGCGGCGGGGAGGCCGGCGCTCGTGAACGTCCTCACGGACCCCTCGGTGGTGTATCCGCGCAAATCGAACCTCGCCTGAGCGGGCTGGCCCCGATAAATATGGGGAGGCCGCCACTTGGTGGCGACCTCCCCGTTGCGGCCGATGAGGGACAGGCAAGGGTTGCCCTCGAAGGCCTTCGGCAGGTGACCCGGACGACGGCGGTGGGTGCGCTCGCCTTCACCGAGTCTGTGGACCAGCCAGCCGAACAGACGCTGGAGTTTGGCGTCTATTTGCTCGGCTATCGTCTATCGGAATGCGCCCAGAAAAGTTCAATCGATCCGGCAGGGATCGAACCAATGTCTAGCCGAGGCCGAGAAGCCGGAGGACGCCGCCGCGGAGGATGTCGTGCTCGGAGACCTCGACGCGGTCGAGGCCGAAGGCGCGGAGGGCCTCGCTGAGGAGGACCATCCCGGCGACGATCGTGGGGGCGCGATCGGGGTGGAGCCCGACGACGCGGCGGCGACGGGCTTCGTCCATGTCGGCGAGGCGGGCGAGGAGGAGCTCGACGGTGGCGAGGAGGAGGGTGTGGCCGTGGACGCGTGCGGGGTCGTAGGGGTCGAGCTCGAGGTCGATGGCGGCCGCGGAGGTGGCGGTCCCGGCGACAGCAATCCCGTGGTGGACGGCGGCGCGCTGGGAGGCGGGGACGCCGTCGAGGATGATCGCGCGGGTGTCCTGCGCGAGCTCCTGGAGCTCCTCGGGGAGGGGCGGGTCGGAGTGGATGTGGCGCTCGCTCATCCGCACGACGCCGGCCTGGAGGGAGACGTGGAAGCCCGCGCGGCGCTCCCGGCCGAGGACCATCTCGGTGGAGCCCCCGCCGATGTCGATGACGAGGGTGGGCTCGGGTGTGGGCTCGCGGTTGCTCATGGCGCCGAGGAAGGTCAGCTGAGCCTCCTCGTCCCCGGAGAGGGTGCGGGCGTCGAGGGCGAAGTCCTCGCGGACGCGCTCGGTGAAGTCGCCGCCGTTGCGGGCGTCGCGGACGGCGGAGGTGAGGAGGGCGAGGTTCGCCTCGCAGCCCTCCCGGGCGATCTCGCGGGCGTAGTCGGCGAGGACGGCGCGGGTGCGCCCGACGGCCTCCGGGGAGAGCCCCCCCGCGGAGTCGACCCCCTGGCCGAGGCGGGTGACGCGGGAGGAGCGAAGGATCTCGGTGACGGCCCCAGAGGAGGGGTCCCCATCGGCGATGAGGAGCCGGGTGGAGTTGGTTCCGATGTCGACGACGGCGACGCGCAAGGCCCGCGATCCTAGAGGGTCCGCGCTCCGCGGCCACTCAAGATGATCGGTGCCTCGCGGTCACCCGAGCTGGTCGGCGCCCCGCGGCCACCCGCGCGGGCCGGCCCGGTGAGCGGGTGCGCTACGTTGGGCGTTCAGTCCAGGCGAGGATCGGAGGGAGCGGATGGGCGCAGAGGAGGGCGTGGCGTTGGTGACGGGGGCGAACCGGGGGATCGGGCGGGAGGTCGCGCGTCAGCTGGCGGGGCGGGGCTGCCGGGTAATCCTGAGCGCGCGCGATCCCGAGGGGGCGCGGGCGGCGGCGGAGGAGATCGCGACGGAGACGGGCGCGGATGTGAGGCCCCTGCGCCTTGACGTGTCGGATCCGGCGAGCGTGGTCGAGGCGGCGGCGAGCGTCCACGCGGACCCGGGACGGCTGGACGTCCTGGTGAACAACGCGGGGGTCGGGCTAGACTTCGGGGTCTCGGGGACCGAACCGGACTTCGGGGCGATCCAGGGGACGCTTGAGACGAACTTCTTCGGCGCGTACCGCCTGACGGTCGCGCTCCTGGATCTCCTGCGCGCGAGCGGGCACCCGCGGATCGTGAACGTCTCGAGCGGGATGGGCGGGGTGGCGGAGATGGGCGGCTGGTCCCCGGGCTACCGGGTCTCGAAGGCGGCCCTGAACGCCCTGACGCGGATCCTCTCCACGGAGCTCGCGGGCGAGGGCGTCCTGGTCAACTCGGCGTGCCCGGGCTTCGTGGCGAGCGACATGGGGGCGCCGATGGGGGCGCAGAAGTCCGTGCAGGACGGCGCCGCGGGGATCGTCTGGCTGGCGACCCTCCCCGACGGGGGCCCGACGGGGGGCTTCTTCCGCGACGGCGAGCCCGTGGCGTTTTGAGCGCGAGGCGGGCGCTGAATTTTTTGATGCCGCGCGCCCACGCGCGAGTGCGCGGGGCGAGTTTTTGCTAGAACGTATGTACCGCCGCGGGGTGGAGCAGTCTGGTAGCTCGTCGGGC
>DASZFE010000314.1:0-3565 GCA_035940155.1 Solirubrobacteraceae bacterium
AGTCGGCCCCGTCATCGGCACCTACACCGGGCCCGGGCTCGTCGGCGTCGGCGCCATCCCGCGGTCGTTGCTCGCGTAGGCGGCGACGCGAGTGGCGCCGGCGGCCCCCTTCACCCCTGAAAAAGGCATCCCAAGCCGCCCGTAGGATCGCGGCATGTCGCCCGACCCCCTCCTCGACCGTCTGCGCTCCCGACACCGGAAGCCCGCAGGCATTCAGGCCGCCGTAAAGATCAAGAAGGTCGACACCGCCCACGGCGAACGGACCGTCGTGCGCATCGACCATCGCTTCCCCGAGCCGGGCCGGGGCAGCCACGCGGCCTTCCGCGTCACCACCCGCGAGCAGTTCCTCCCGCGAGCCCATTTCGACCGCTCGGTACGAGAGACCGTCAACAGGGCCGCCGTCGAGCGCGGACGGCGCATCTACGCGATCGAACTGCGAAGCCAGGAGACCATCGCCGTGCTCAGCTATCACCTGCACGACAGCCCGAGCAGGCCGCTCCTCATCACGGCACTCGCTACCCGCCCGAGCTGACCAGCGCCGGCGGACGAGCGCCCCCAGAGGCCAAGTACACCCGCCGCACCTCCTCATAAAGCTCCGCCGGCAAGGCCCGCTCGGCCTCCGCGAGGAACTCACCCCTCGATAGTCCCGCGGACGCACCCTCTTGCTCGAAGAAGCCCTCGACCTCCTCCACCACCACCCCCGCGTGCTCGGGAGAGCGCTCACGGGCGCGCGCGATGAGATCCGCGGCCACCTCACCCAGCGAGCGCTTGCGATAGACCGCCGCCAAGCGCATGACCTCCTCGGCGGGCACCCGCTTGTCGCGCTCCCCCATCCGCTCGCACGCCAGATCCCCCCGCCGCGAGAGCGTCGAAGCGCTCACGCCAAGCAGACCGGCAGCCTCCGTCAGCGTCGGGTAGGCCAGCAGCGAGATGTCAAGCGTCCGGGTCATCACGAACCTCCGCAGAAGACCCTACCTCATCGACGCACAAAACGCAACATACGCAATTAACGGAAGGGCGCTAGCGGCGCCGGCGGCCGAAGAGCGCGGTGAGGCCGCCGCCGATCACGAAGCCCGTGACCGCCGCTCCGATCATCACCTCGCGGCGGTGCCGGCGGATCTGCCCGCGCCAGTCCGTCAGCTCGATCACCTCGCCCCGTAGGCGCTCGATCGAGAGCGCGAGCTCCGTCCGGTTCGCCTCGATCGAGTCGCGGATCTCCGCGGCCGAGCGCTGTGCCATCAAGCTCCCTCCCTCTTCTCCGTCGCCGTCTGAGAATCGAAGCCCGCGCTCACCGTCTCGCCGATCTTCCGCGCCTCTTCGATCGCCATCTCGGGCTTCGGGGAGCTCCTCTTGACCACGCGCGCCGCGATGAAGCCCGCCAGCCCCCCGAGCAGCAGCAGGATCACCGCCATCGCAAAGTAGCCGTAGAAGTACGTGAACTGGTTGCCGATCGGGAGCACGTAGTAGAGCAGCCAGGCGACCCCCTCGAGGGCGAAGACGAGCGCCGTCACGATGAAGATCCCCGCCGCCGCCGCCACGATCGCGCCCCGCACGAGCCTCCCGAGCTGTTCGAAGACCTCCGTCTTGGCGAGCTCGATCTCCTCGTGGATCAGCGTCGCCGCCCGCTCGGAGACCTCCGCGATCGCCGTCGCGATGTTCTGCGAGTGGCCGCTCGGATTCTCCGTGCCCGGCATCGCCACCCTCAGGACCTCCGCCGCCGCCGCAGCAGCAGCGCCGCGAACAGGCCACCCGCGAAGGCCGCCCCAACCGCGATCTCAGGACGATCCGCCTCGGCGCCCGAAAGCTCCCGAGAGGTCCCGTCGCCGTTCGACGGCGAGGACCACCCGCCGAACCCGGACGACCCGCCCGCCTCCGTCGGGGCGCTGCTCACTCGGGCGGCTCCTCTTCGAAGACCCTGCGCCACACGAGCGCCGCGGCGCGCTGCGCGAGCATCCCCGAGAGCGCCCCGAAGGCCGTCAGCAGGCCCGACCACATCATTCGCTTGACCATCTCGCTCTCCATCATCTCGTGAGTCTATTCCCCGCCTCGGTCGCCTCCAACCCGTCGCAGATCGTCTCCACGAGCAGGTGCCGCGCACGGTCGAAATGCTCCTCCCCCGCGGGCAGCAGGCCGAAGATCCAGCCCGTCAACAGCTGCTCGATCGCCCCGTAGAAGGTCATCGCCGCGAATTCCGCGTCGATCTCGCGCTTGAAGACCCCCTCCTCCTGGGCCGCCACCACGATCCGGGCGATCAGCTGGTACGCCTCGCGGATCTGCGCCAGATGCGTCTGCCCGAAGGAGTTCGCCGCCCGGGTCACCTCGACGATGATCACCTTCATCAGGTCCGGATCGTGGCGATAGCTCTCCACGATGAACGACGCGATCGCCTCGAGCTTCTCCCGCGCGGGGATCTCCCGCGCGTCAACCTCCCGGATCATCGCCAGCATCACCTCCCAGCGCTCCACGAAGAGCGTGTTGAGGATCTCGTCCTTGGAGGCGAAGTAGTGGTACACGAGCCCGTACGCCACGCCCGCCTCGTCGGCGATGTCCGAGACCCGGCACGCGTGAAAGCCCTGGCGCGCGAACACCCGCACGGCCGCGTCGAGGATCAGGCGGCGCTTCTCCGTGCTCGCCTTCGCGCGCGCCGTGCTCATCCGTTCATCCCCGCGCCCCCGGCGACGCCCTCCGCGGCCCCTTCCTGCCGGCGGTAGACCTCGGGGCGGCGGTTCGCCAGCGCCGGGAGCTCCGCGCGGATCTCCGCCTGGCGCCCCAGGTCGAGCTCGGCGAGGATCGTCCCCTCGGACTCCTGCGCCCGTGCGAGGACGGTCCCCCAGGGGTCCACGATCATCGAGCGCCCCCCCGAGTGGTGACCCCCCGAGTGCGCCCCCGTCTGGTTCGCCGCGATCACGAACGCCTGGTTCTCGATCGCCCGCGCCCGCAGGAGCGTCTCCCAGTGGTCCCGCGTAGTGGGCAGCGTGAAGGCCGCCGGGAGCGCCATCACGCGCGCGCCCCGCAGCGCCAAGATCCGGAAGAGCTCCGGGAAGCGCAGGTCATAACAGATCGCCATGCCCAGCTCGAACCCCCCGGCGGCCTCGCTCGTCACGATCTCCTCGCCCGGCTCCGTCACCGCGGACTCCTCGTAGCTCTTCCCCTCGATCTCCACGTCGAACATGTGAATCTTCCGGTAGACCCCCCGGATCTCCCCGTCCGGTCCCACGTGCACGGAGGTGTTCGACAGCCGCTCCCGCCCCGGCCGACGCTCGACGAACGAGCCCGCCACGAGGTCGATCCGAAGCTCCCGCGCGAGCTCCCGGGCCCACCTGACCGACGGTCCCTCGAGCTCCTCCGCGCCCGCGCGCAGATCCTCCTCGCTCCCGATCACCGTCCACTTCTCCGGGAGTACGATCAGTCGAGCGCCCTCGCCCGCCGCGGTACGCACCAGACGGTCCGCCGTGGCGAGGTTCGCGGCCTTGTCCGCCGTGGAGCTCAGCTGCACCGCCGCGACCCTCACACCGTACCTCCTCCCCTCAAGGGGCCCCGACCGCTGAATAGATTGACTAGTCAG
>DASZFE010000315.1:0-3743 GCA_035940155.1 Solirubrobacteraceae bacterium
GCCGGGCGGCGGCGCCGGTGCCTGTTCTCGTAAATGACTGAGCTCGCGGCCACGGCGCCCGCGCCCGTCGCCGAGGAGCGGGGCACGACGCCGGTGGGCGTGGAAGAGGTATTGGTCGTCGACTACGGTGGCCAGTACTCCCAGCTGATCGCCCGCCGGGTGCGCGACTGCGGGGTCTTCTCCGAGCTCGTCTCCCACCGCGTCCCGCTGGAGGAGATCGCGGCGCGCCGGCCCCGGGGGATCATCCTCTCGGGGGGGCCGGCATCGGTGTACGCGCCGGGGGCGCCCCGGCTCGAGCGTGGGCTGTTGGAGCTCGGGGTGCCGGTGCTGGGGATCTGTTACGGGATGCAGCTGCTGGTGCACGAGCTCGGGGGGCGCGTGGAGCAGGCGGAGGTCGGGGAGTTCGGGCGCTCGGACCTGAATGTCTCCGACCCGGGGGTGCTGCTGGCGGGGATGCCGCGGGAGCAGACCTGCTGGATGTCCCACCGGGACACGGTCTTCGAGGCGCCCGAGGGCTTCAGGGCGCTGGCCTCATCGAGCGCCTCGCCGGTGGCCGCGGTGGAGAGCGTGGAGCGGGGGATCTACGGGATTCAGTTCCATCCAGAGGTGGTCCACACGCCCTACGGGCGGGAGATCCTGACGCGCTTCCTGACGGGGATCTGCGGCTGTGAGCTGAGCTGGTCGGCGGCGTCGATCGTGGAGGAGCAGATTGCGCGGATCCGCGAGCAGGTGGGCGAGGGGAGGGTCATCTGCGGTCTTTCGGGCGGAGTGGACTCGTCCGTCGCGGCCCTCCTGGTGCACCGGGCGGTCGGGGATCAGCTGACGTGCGTGTTCGTGGACCACGGGCTGATGCGCAAGGACGAGGGCGAGCAGGTGATCGCGGCCTTCCGCGGGGACTTCAAGATCCCGCTGGTGGCGGTGGACGCCGCGGAGCGGTTCCTGGAGAAGCTCGAGGGCGTCACCGACCCCGAGGCGAAGCGCAAGACGATCGGCGCGGAGTTCATCAGGGTCTTCGAGGAGGAGGCCGCGAAGCTCGACGGCGCGGGCTACCTCGTGCAGGGGACGCTCTACTCCGACGTGATCGAGTCCGGCGGGGGCGCGGGGGCGGCGACGATCAAGTCCCACCACAACGTGGGCGGGCTCCCGGAGGATCTCGACTTCGAGCTGGTGGAGCCCCTGCGGATGCTCTTCAAGGACGAGGTGCGCGCGGTGGGCGCTGAGCTCGGGCTGCCCGAGCGCCTGGTCTGGCGCCAGCCCTTCCCAGGCCCGGGCCTGGCGATCCGTGTCGTCGGGGGGGAAGCGACGAGGGAGCGCCTGGACCTGTTGCGGGAGGCGGACCACATCCTCCAGGAGGAGATCCGCAAGGCGGGCCTCTACCGCGAGCTCTGGCAGTCCTTCTGCGTCCTGCCGGAGATCCGCACCGTGGGGGTCCAGGGAGACAAGCGCACCTACGGCCACCTCGTGGTGATCCGCGCGGTGACGAGCGACGACGCGATGACCGCGGACTGGGCGCGTCTCCCCTACGACCTCCTGGAGACGATCGCCTCGCGCATGATCAACGAGCTGCGCGAGGTCAACCGGGTGGCGCTCGACATAACCAGCAAGCCGCCTGGGACGATCGAGTGGGAATAGCCTATGATGTCGCCTTTGCCGCGCCGTTGCGTGGCCTTTTTCACGTTTTGAGGCGATGAGGATATGAGGACTTACGTAGCGAAGCCGACGGATCGAGAGCGCAACTGGCTGGTGGTCGACGCGAACGGGAAGACGCTCGGCCGCCTGGCGACGCAGATCGCGGACACGCTGCGCGGAAAGCGCAAGCCGCAGTACACGCCGCACATCGACACGGGCGACTTCGTGGTGGTGGTGAACGCGGAGAAGATCGCGGTGACGGGGAAGAAGCGGACGGACAAGCGCTACTACCGCCACTCGGGCTACCCGGGGGGGTTGCGCTCGCGGAGCTTTGAGGAAATGCTCGCGCGCCGGCCCGAGGAGATCATTCGCCTGGCGGTCAAGGGGATGATGCCCCGCAATCGCCTGGCGCGCAAACAGCTGACGAAGCTGAAGATCTACGCTGGGCCGGAGCACCCGCACGTGGCGCAGAAGCCGGAGCCGATGGAGATCGAGGCCTGATGGTCGACGAGACCCCCGAGGAGCCGATCCCCGAGGAGCAGGCTCCGCAGGCCGAGGAGCCCACGGCGGAGCCCGTAGCCGAGGAGACCCCCGAGGAGACCACGCCGGCCGAGGAGCCTGTCGCCGAGATCACGGAGCCCGTGGCGGAGGTGGTCGAGGAGGCCCCCGCGGAGGAGCCGACGGTCGAGGAGGCCGCACCGGAGCCCGTCGCCGAGGAGGCCGAGGAGCGGGCGCCGCGCGAGAAGCCGGCGGTGCCCGGGGCGCACCTGGAAGTGGACATCGTCCCCGAGGGCGTGGACCCGTTGGGCCTCGACGAGAACGTGGACCCGTACGCGATCGAGGAGGAGACGGAGTCGGAGGAGGGTGAGGGCGAAGAGGAGGCGCTCCCGGAGCCGATCTCGACGGCGGCGATCGATCTGGCGGCGGGCGCGCGCTACCACGCGACGGGGAAGCGCAAGACGGCGATCGCGCGGGTGATCCTGCGGCCGGGGAGCGGGGAGTACAGGGTGAACGGGCGGACGCTTGAGGAGCACTTCCCGCGCCAGACGCTGCAGCGGAACATCCGTCAGCCCCTGGAGACGGTGGGGTATGAGGAGCGGATGGACGTGGTGGCGCGCCTGCACGGGGGCGGGATCTCCGCGCAGGCGGGGGCGCTGCGTCACGGGATCTCGCGGGCGCTGCTGGAGGCCGATCCGAACCTCCGCGGCGAGCTGAAGCGCCGGGGATTCCTGACGCGGGACTCGCGTGCGAAGGAGCGGAAGAAGGCGGGGCTGAAGAAGGCGCGCAAGCGTCCGCAGTTCTCGAAGCGTTGAGCAGGCTCTTCGGCACCGACGGCGTGCGGGGCGTGGCGGGCGAGCTGCTGAGCGCGGAGCTGGCGCTCGGGCTGGGCCGGGCGGCGACGGCGCGGGCGGCGGCGGAGCGCCCGCAGGTGTTGATCATCCGCGATACGCGGGAGTCGGGGGAGATGCTGCAGGCGGCGCTGGCGGCGGGCGTGACGGCGGCGGGGGGGGACGCGCTGCTGGGCGGGGTGCTGCCGACGCCGGCGGCGCCGCTTCTGATCGGGCGCTACGGGTTCGATCTGGCGGTGGTGCTCTCCGCCTCGCACAACCCCTACGAGGACAACGGGATCAAGTTCTTCGGGTCTGACGGCTTCAAGCTCTCCGACGAGCGGGAGGGGGAGATCGAAGCGGAGCTGGCCCGGGCGGGGCCCGAGGGGGAGACCCGTGCGGGCGGGGCGGCGGGCGGCTCACCGACGCGACCGGCCCGCTTCGGGCACGTGCGGGAGCTGCGGGGGACGGGGGAGGACTATCTGCGGGAGCTGGAGGTCCGCTTCGCGGGACTGGAGCTGGATGGCCTGGATGTGCTGCTGGACTGTGCGAACGGGGCGACGTACCGGGTGGGGCCGGAGATCTTCAGGCGCCTGGGGGCGAGGGTGAGCACGATCGCGGAGGCGCCGGACGGGCGGAACATCAACGCGGGGTGCGGCTCGACGCACGTGGAGGTCCTGGGTGAGCGGGTGCGGGAGGGGGGGCACGCGATGGGGTTCGCGTTCGACGGGGACGGGGACCGGGTGCTGGCGGTGGACGGGGCGGGGCGGGTGGTGGACGGGGATG
>DASZFE010000316.1:0-7195 GCA_035940155.1 Solirubrobacteraceae bacterium
CACGGCCTCGGCCTTCGCGGCGCCCGTCGCGAGCAGGATGCAGCGCCGCGCGGCCCGCAGGACGGAGAGGCTCAGGGTGATCCGCTCGGGTGGGGGCTTGGGCGAATCGAGTACGGGCAGGCAGAGCCGCCCGGGTGGAGCTCCGAGCGTCGCGGCGCCCGGGAAGAGCGAGGCGACGTGGCCGTCGGGGCCGATCCCGAGCACGATCACGTCGAGGGCGGGCGGTCCGGCGCCTGTCTCCTCCGGGGTCTCCTCGGGGGCGACGTGCTCGCGGAGCTCCTGCTCGTAGCGGCGGGCGCCCTCCTCGGGCCCGAGCTCGCCCTCCATGCGGTGGACGCGCTCGGCTGGGATGCCCGCGGGTGTGAGGAGGGTGCGCCGGGCGAGGAGGTGGTTGCTCCGCTCGTCACCCGGGGGCACGCAGCGCTCGTCGGCGAACCAGACCTCGACGGCCTCCCAGTCGGGGAGGGCCCGGGCGAGGAGCTCGTGGGTGCGCCCGGGGGTCGTGCCGCCGCTGAGGGCGAGGTGGGCGACGCCACGGGCCTCGCGGGCGCGGGCGAGGTGCTGGGCGATCTCGGCGGCGGCGCGCAGGGCGACGCGCTCGGGGTCGGCGAGGGTGCAGATGCGCGTCATGCGGGCGCGGGGCTCATCGCGGGGGCGCCGGCCCGACGTGGGCGAGGGGGCTCCTCACGGGAGCATCCCCTGCGCGGCGCGAAGGGCGGGGAGGTACGTGGGGTCGCGCAGGAGGGCCTGGCGGATGCCCTCGCCGAGGATGCCGGCCTCGCCGCGGGAGGCGCCGAGGACGGTCCACTCGTGCTCGTGCCCGTCGCCGGAGCGCCGGCGCGCGCGCAGGCCGCCGGGGGCGCGGTCGAGCTGGATCTCACGGCCGGAGGCGGTCCGGAGGGTGAGCCCGGCGAGCCCGCGGACCTGCTGCTCGGGGGCGGGGCAGAGACGGATCTCGATCTCTTGAACGTCCGCGCGGGCGGCACCCCGGAGCTCCGGGCCGTGGGCGAGGAGAGGACTCGGCTCCCAGTGCAGGCGCGAGGCGAGCCAGCCGATCGAGAGGAGCGCGGCGACGGTCGAGTCGGGGTGGTGTCGGACGCTCACGCCCGTGATCTGCCCGAGCTCGGGGCGCATCTCCCGGGAGTCGAAGCTCGCGGCGATCCGCTCGCGCCAGGGGGTCGATCGCAGCCAGGCGAGATCGACGACGTAGGCACGCCGGGAGAGCTCCAGGGCGCGTTCGATCGCCTCGTGCCAGGGCCCCTCGACGGAGTCCACGAGGACGGCCTGGGCGAGCGCGAGGAGCCGGTCGAGGAGATCGGGGTGGCCGTGGGGGGACCAGAGGAGGGTCGGGAGGTCGGTGACGACGAGGGGGTCCACGATCGTGAGGAGGTCGCCGAGGTGGCGTCTGCCGATCTCCACGACGACGGTCTCGCGCAGGAGCGAGAGCTCCCCCGGGCCGGGCTCGCCTTCGGCGGCGACGCTCGCGCGGGCGTCGAGCCGGGCTTGGTCGGGGTCGTAGGAGAGGACGAGGAGGCGCGAGGCGTGGTAGCGCCCGACCCCCCGCAGGCGGTTGGCGATCTCCCCGCTCCACTCGCGGTCGACGAGGGCGACCATGTTCAGGACGCGCGCGGGCGCGAGACCCTCGTTCTCGGCGTGGCACCGGGCGAGGAGCTCGCGCAGGGCGGCCTCGATCGCGTCGGGGGTCGTGCCCTGCTCGCTCCACACGGCGTCGCTGAGGACGGGCATCGCTCAGATCGCTCGCCAGCGGTGGCCCTCGCGCAGGAGCCCCTCGGCCTGGGGAGGACCCTGGGAGCCGGCCTCGTACTGCGGGAGCTCCTCCGGCCGGCCCTCCCAGGCGGCGAGGATGGGGTCGCAGATCCGCCACTGCGCCTCGACCTCGTCGTTGCGGGTGAAGAGCGTGGGGTCCCCGCGCATGGCGTCCATGATCAGCCGCTCATACGCCTCGGGGGACTGCGAGAGGAAGGAGGTCCCGTAGAGGAACTCCATGTTCACGGGCCGGATGCTCATGCGGGTGCCGGGGATCTTCGCGCCGAGCTGCAACGAGACGCCCTCGTTGGGCTGGACGGTGAGGACGAGCTGGTTGGGCTTGATCCCGAGCGAGCCCTCCTGGCTGAAGGCGAGGTGGGGCACGGGCTTGAGGGTGACGGCGATCTCGGTGACCTTGCGCGCGAGGCGCTTGCCGGCGCGCAGGTAGAAGGGCACGCCGGCCCAGCGCCAGTTGTCGACTTCCAGGCGCAGGGCCGCGTAGGTCTCGGTGCTCGACCCCGCGCGCACGCCCTCCTCCTGGAGGTAGCCCACGACGTCCTCGCCCCCGGCGTGCCCGGCGGCGTACTGGGCGCGGACGGCGACCTGTTTGATCTCTTCCTCCCCGGGCGCCCGGATGGCGTGCAGGACCTTGACCTTCTCGTCGCGGACCTCCTCGGCGGTGAAGCTCACGGGGGGGGCCATGGCGATGTGGCAGAGGAGCTGGAGCATGTGGTTCTGGATCAGGTCCCGCAGGGCGCCCGCGTGGTCGTAGTAGCCCGCGCGCGAGCCGATCCCGATGTCCTCGGCGGCGGTGATCTGGACGTAGTCGATGTAGTTGCGGTTCCAGAGGGGCTCGAACATGCCGTTGGCGAAGCGCAGGGCGAGCATGTTCTGGACGGTCTCCTTGCCGAGGTAGTGGTCGATCCGGAAGACCTGGGGCTCTTCGAAGACGCCCAGGACGCGACGGTTGAGCTCCTGGGCCTGCGCGAGGGAGGTTCCGAAGGGCTTCTCGATGATCACCCGCGCCTGGGCGTCCTCGACGTGGTCGAGCCCGGCGCGGCCGAGGGACTCGACGATTACGGGGAAGAACTCGGGGGCGGTGGAGAGGTAGAAGGCGCGGCTCAGGGGCACCCCGGCCTGCTCCTCGAAATGCTCGAGGCTCTCGCGGAGCTTCGAGTAGACGGCCTCGTCGTCGAAGACCCCGGGGACGTAGCGGACGTTGCGCAGAAGGCCCGCGAGGACCTCCTCGTCGGGGGTGCGCCGGGAGAAGCGGCGGATCGCCTGCTCGCACTCGGCGCGGTAGTGCTCGTGCTCGCGTTCGCGGCGGGCGATACCGATCAGGTGGAAACGTTCGGGGAGGGCCCCCTCGTGGGCGAGGTTGTAGAGGGCGGGGAGGAGCTTGCGCTGCGCGAGGTCCCCGGTGGCGCCGAAGATCACGAGCGTCGTGGGGCTCACGGGCAGCCGCTCGAGCCCGGCCACCAGCGGGTTCTCGGCCTCCGTCGCGATGGCCGCGGGGCTCATTTTCGCTTGGTGGACTTGACCGCGTGGCCGCCGAACTGGTTGCGCAGGGCGGCGAGGACGCGGTGGGTGAAGTCGCCGTTCCCGCGCGAGTAGAGGCGGGCGTAGAGGGCGGCGGTGATGACGGGGGTGGGGACGTCGCGGGCGGTGGCCTCGGCGATCGTCCAGCGCCCCTCGCCGGAGTCCTCGGTGTAGCCCTCGATCGCCCCGAGGTCGTTGCCGTCGGCTTCGAAGGCGCGGGCGGCGAGCTCGCAGAGCCAGGAGCGCACGACGGAGCCCTGGCCCCAGAGGTGGGCGATCTTCGCGTTGTCGAGCTCGTACTCGGACTTGTCGAAGAGGTCGAAGCCCTCGGCGTAGGCCTGCATGAGGCCGTACTCGATGCCGTTGTGGACCATCTTCACGAAGTGCCCGGCACCGGGGGGCCCGAAGTGCATCCAGCCCCGCGGGCCGATCGCCTCGCGGCTCTCCTCGTTGGTCTCCGGGGCGAGGACGTCGAGGATGGGGGCGAGGCGCTTGACTGCTTTCACGGGCCCCCCGACCATCATGCAGTAGCCGACCTCCAGGCCCCAGACGCCGCCGGAGGTGCCGACGTCGACGTAGTGGATGCCGCTCGCCTTGAGCTCCTTGGCGCGGCGCTTGTCGTCGGTCCACTTGGAGTTGCCCCCGTCGACGATGGCGTCGTCGCGGTCGAGGAGCTTGGCCAGCTTGTCGACGGTCTGCTGGGTGGGGTCGCCGGCGGGGACCATGATCCAGACCTGGCGGGGGGGCTCCAGCTTCTTGACGAGGTCCGCCAGCGAGACGGCGCCCACGGCGCCGTTCTTCACCGCCTGCTTGACCGCCCCCTTGTCGAAGTCGAACGCCACGACCTCGCAGTCGGAGTCGCGGCGGACGCGGTGGACCATGTTCCCGCCCATCTTCCCGAGCCCGACGAAGCCGATCTGCGTCATGGGACGATCCTAGACGTCGGTCCAGCGGTGTAGCTTTTCGGCCTCCGGCAACGCTCCGCCATGTCTTCAGACCCCACCCACCAACGGCCCGACCGCAACCTCGCCCTGGAGCTGGTTCGCGTGACCGAGAGCGCGGCGCTCGCGGCGGCGCCGCTGGTGGGGAGGGGCGAGAAGGAGGCGGCGGACCAGGCGGCGGTGGACGGGATGCGCTACATGCTGCACTCGATCAGCATGGACGGGACGGTGGTGATCGGGGAGGGGGAGAAGGACGAGGCGCCGATGCTCTACAACGGGGAGCGGATCGGGGACGGGTCCCCGCCGGAGGTGGACATCGCGGTGGACCCGCTGGAGGGGACGACGCTGGCGGCCCACGGGATGCCGAGCGCGCTGGCGGTGATCGCGCTCTCCCGCCGCGGGACGATGTTCGACCCGGGGCCGTGCGTGTACATGGAGAAGCTCGCCGGATCGCCCCAGATCGCGGACCTGCTCGACCTCGACCGCCCGCTCGCGGAGACGGTGAGGCTGATCGCACAGCGCAAGGGCACGGGGGTGCGGGACGTGATGGTGGTGGTCCTGGACCGCCCCCGCCACGAGGAGGGGATCGCGGAGATCCGCGAGGCGGGGGCGCGGGTGCGGCTGATCCAGCACGGGGACGTCTCGGCGGCGCTGCTCGCGGTCACGGAGCGCTCGCCGGTGGACCTGCTGTGGGGGATCGGGGGGACGCCGGAGGGGGTGATCTCGGCGGCGGCGATCAAGTGCCTGGGGGGGCAGCTCCTGGGGCGGCTCTGGCCCCGGGACGAGGACGAGCGCAAAGCCGCCCTGGACGCGGGCTACGACCTCGACCGGGTGCTCGATCGCGACGACCTGGTGGCGGGGGACGACGTGTTCTTCTCGGCGACGGGGGTGACCGACGGGGACGTGCTGCAAGGCGTGCGCTACCCGAGCGCGGGGGGGGCGACGACGGAATCGCTGGTGATGCGGACGCGCTCGGGGACGGTGCGGCGGGTGAGCGCGACGCACGACCGGACGAAGCTGCGGGCGTTCGGGCGCGAAGTCGCGCACGGGTGAACCCGGCCGCTCACCTCTTCGGGGCGGGGGAGGGCTCGCGCGCGAGGGGGCGCCCGACGCGGCACTCGGGGAGGTCGAGGCGGGCGAGGGAGCGGAGGAAGCCGTGGGTGACGATGACGTGGATGCGGGACTGGGTTTCGTTGTAGATCCACCGACTCAGGCGGTCGGCGATCGTCGGATAGAAATTCGCCACCTCGACCTCGATGTGGACTTGGGAGAGGCGGCGCGGGTCTGCGCTGCTCTCGTCGACGCCCTCACGGGGGGGCCTGCGGATCTCTATCTGCAGATGCCCCTGTCCGTGACGACCGGCGCGTGCCACGAGCAGGCCGCGCTCGACGCGCCAGCGCACGACTCCGCGGCGCTCGTCGAGCTCGTATTCGGGCTCGCGGAAGCTGAGGAGCCGCAGGAATTTGAAGACCAGGATGACGTCGCGCTCGCGCTCGCCGTAGCGCACGCGGACGAGCCCGAGCGTGGCGCGGGTGAGGAAGCGCCAGTAGCTGCGGGCGAGTCGCTCGAGGTTCGCGGGGGACCAGAGCTCCTCCATGAGGTCCTCGCGGAGGTAGAGGTCGGCGGCCTGGACGGAGCGCACGGCCCCGTCCTCCCCGACGGAGGTGCTGTCGCGGAGGTTCGCGATCGTCGTCCCGCGCAGGCTCCGGTCGCGCGCGAGGAGCCTCCGTGCGAGCTCGAGCGCGAGGAGGATCGCGCAGATCCCCGCGAGGACGACGAGTGCGATCCAGATGGCCTCCACTTGCCCCTGACAGGCTACCCCGCCCCGCACCCTCCCCTCGGGCCGCCTCGCCTCCTCCCGGCCGGGGTCCGCCTCTCCTCCGCCCGGCCGGTCCTCCGTCCTCGGATGGTGGTATTCAAGGTGGGTGAGCGAGCGTCGCATCGCAGCCCCCCCGCGCGCCGTCGGCGACGCGCCGATCTCGGGTCTGCTCGAGCGCGGGGAGGAGCTGGCGAAGGAGTGGGCGCTCGCGCTGATCGCCGCGCGTGAGCTGGGCAGGGCGCCCGAGCTCTCCCTGGAGGCATTTGCACGCGAGGGGCCGGGGCTCTGCGAGCTGCTCCTGGGCGCCCTGGCGAGCGACGCGGAGCTCGAGCGCTTGGGGGAGTGGGCGGGCGGGATCAGCCCGCTGGTCGGCTCGGAGGACCCGCTGGAGTGGATGGGGGCCGTTGAGGCGCTGCGGGGGGTCCTCTGGCGGGCGCTGCTGGAGGAGCTGCGTGATGCGTCGGTCGCGCGGATCGGAGAGCTCGCGGATCGCCTGGCGCGGGCCTGCGCGGTGCTCGCGGGGAGGGCGCTCGCCGGCGCAGGGGTCCCCCGGTGGAGCCCGGCCGAGCCGATCTCCCCGCTGGAGCCGCCCGCGCCGATCTCCCCATTTGGGCCACCGGAGCCGGGATGGGTCTCGGAGATCGACATTCGCGACGCGCGGGCCCCCGCTGGGGATGCGCCGTGGGTTGCCTCGATCGAGCGGCGCCTGGCACGCCGGATCGACGATGGGCTGCCGTTCGCGGTGCTCCTGATGGAGGTCGCGGAGATCGAGCGAATCGGGCACTCCGAGTCCCCGCGGGCTCTGGAGGGCCTGGTCCTCCGGGTGGAGGAGGCGCTGAGCGAGGAGCTGCGCCCGGCGGACGTGCTCACGCGGGAGGCCCCGGGTCGCTACTGGCTCGTGACTCCCGGGACCGACGGAACGGGCGCGCGCGCGCTCGCGGAGCGCCTCTCGGAGATGGTCGGGCTCGCGGTCTCCCACCGCGGCGTCCCCCTGGGGCTCGCGATCGGGCTCGCCTCCTGCCCGCGGGACGGGGAGGAGGCGGCGGAGCTTGCGATGCACGCGGAGGTCGGCCTCTACGAGGCCCGCGCGTCCGGCCGCGCGATCGGCCACGCGCCGCGTGGGGGAGAG
>DASZFE010000317.1:0-2268 GCA_035940155.1 Solirubrobacteraceae bacterium
CCGCCCAGGGGGCGCTTGCGCGCGATCCCCGCGCGGCGCGGGAAGCGCACGGGGGTCTCCCGGGCCTTGACGTAGACGTGCAGGTGGTGGTCCCGCGCGCCCGCGTAGGGCTCGACGCGGACGATCTCCGCGAGCTCCAGCCCGAGCTCCTCCGCGGCCGCCCCGGCCGCTCGCTCCTGCTCCTCCCCGCGGCGCCCGCGCCAGTCCACGAGCGCCCCGCCGAGGCGCAGGAGGGGCGCGGCGTACTCGAGGACGACCGGCTGCGGTGCGAGCGCCCGCGCCGTCACGACGTCGTGACCCCCGAGGCCCTCGCTCCACTCCTCCGCCCGCGCACAGATCACCCGCGCGTTGTCGATCTCCGCCTCCGCGCGGACGCGCTCGATGAAGGCGCACTTCCGCGCCTGGCTCTCCACGAGCCGCACCTCGCTGTGCGGGAGCGCCACCGCCAGGGCGAGGCCCGGAAAGCCGGCGCCGGCGCCGAGATCGGCGATCCTCCGGGCCTGCGAAAGCGCCTCCCGGGCGCGGGGGGCGCCCGGATCGAGCGCCGCCCCCGCGCCAGACACCCCCGGGTCAAGCGGCACCAGGGAGTCCGCAAGGTGTACCTCCACGGCCCGCTCGGGGTCGCGGATCGCGCTCGGCGCGCGCCCTTCGCACGCGAGGGCATCTAGGACCTTCGAGAGCTGCTCCCGCTGCCGGGCGCTCAGCCCGTGGCGGTCGTAGAGCTCGGCGGGACGTAAAACGTGAAACGCTCCCGTCTCAGTCGGCGAGGGGGGTGATCACGAGATACCGCTCGGGCTCGTCTCCCTCGCTGTGCGTGCTCACGTCGCCCCGGTCGCGCAGGTGCTCGTGCACGAGGCGGCGCTCGGAGGGCGGGAGCGGGTCGAGGTCGATCGCTTCTCCCAGCCGGACGGCTTCCTCGGCGGCCTCGTCGGCCTCTTCGCGCAGGAGCTCCGCGCGGCGGTCGCGGTAGCCGTCGGCGTCGATCACGACCCGCGGCCGGTCGGGGGCGCCCCGGAAGAGAATTCTCTGCGCGAGGTGCTGCACGGCGTCGATCGTCTGCCCGTGGCGGCCAATGAAGAGGCCGAGGTCCTCCCCCTCCAGGGAGCCCGTCAGGACGCCCTCGGACTCTCGGACGATGACCTCAGCGTCGAGGTCCAGCTCGTCCGCGATCCGCTCCAGGAGCTCCTCGAGCAGCTCACGGGGGTCCTCGGGGGGGAGGTCCTCGGCGTCCTCGGGGAGGGGCGCCTCACGGTCCCCGGAGAGGGGGGCGTCGGATTCGCGAGCGCTCACCGGCGCCGTCCCGAGCGCTTCTTCTTCTTGCGGGGCGGCGGGGGCGGGGCCTCTCCGGAGACGGCCGCGAGCACGGGCTCGTCCTCGGGGGCTCCTGAGCCGCCCGCGCCGGGCTTCCCGTTGGGGGATCCCCTCCCGCCCTTCGGGCCTCCCGCACCACCCGCCCCCCGCGACCCCCCGTTGCGGGGGGCGGGCGGGGGGTTGGAGCCCCCGCCGCCCGGCGGGCCCGAACGCGCGGCCGCAGCGGCCGTCGTGGGCATCCCGGCGCGGCGGCGGATCACGTACTGCTGGCCCATCGTCCAGAGGTTCGTGGTGATCCAGTACACGAGCAGGCCCGCGGGGAAGCTGAGGATGAAGAGGGTGAAGACGAGCGGGAGCGCCATCATCATCCGGCGCTGGGTCTTGTCGGCGGTGACGCTCATCATCATCGTCGAGGCGAGCTGGGAACCGACGTAGAGGAGGAGGAGGACCACGAGGACCACGCCCGTGGCGCGGGCGGTGATGTCGGGGATGAAGAGGAACTTCGCCGAGTGGGGGGCGACCGTCTCGCAGCCGGTCGAGGCGACGTACTTGCTTGGCAGGTGGGCGAAGTTGGCCGCGTGGAGGGCCTTTTCGGCGGCGCGGGTGGGGAGCGGGAGGGCGTTGTAGTGGGAGATCATCTGCTCGCCGCAGATGTGCTTCTTGAGGTCCGTGCGGAGCATGTAGAAGAGCGAGATGAAGACCGGCAGCTGCAGGAGGAGCGGCAGGCAGGATGCCAAAGGATTGATTTTGTTCTCTTGGTAGAATTTCATTATCTCCTGCTGCTGGCGCTGTTTGTCGTCCTTGTACTTCGTTTTCAGCGCGTTGATCTGAGGCGCGAGTCGTTGCATTTCCTGCATCGACTTCAACTGCCGGAACGTCAGCGGGACGAGCGCGGCGCGAATCACGACCGTCAGGCCGATGATCGCGAGCCCCCAACTGCCCCCCACGATGTTGTCG
>DASZFE010000318.1:0-3903 GCA_035940155.1 Solirubrobacteraceae bacterium
CGCACCCCACGAGGATCGGCGCAGCGAAGAGGACCCCGAGGCGCACGGCGTTGCTGCCCACGGGGGAGGGGATCAGATAGGCGAGCGCGAGCGCGACGAGGTAGAGGGCGATCCCGGTTCGCAGGAGGCGCTCGCGGGCGGGGAGCAGCAGGAGCACGACCCCCGAGAGCCCCGCGGCGGCGAGGAGGGAGGTGACCCCGAAGGACTCCGTGCCCCCTTCGGGGAAGAGCGCGGCGAGGAGGAGCACGAGCAGGAGCCCGGGCACCCCGAGCGCGAGGGCCCGCGCGGGGCGGCGGTTGGCGAGGAGGTCCGCGAGGGCGGCGAGGGCGAGGAAGAGGGCCGCCACGGGGCTCGCCGCGGCGCACGCGAGGGAGAGGAGCGCGGTGAGGCCGAGGCGGGCGCGGGACCCCGCCGGGGTTGTCGGGGGGCTCGCGGCGCGGGACCTCGCGCGGGTCGTCGTGTGGGTCGCGGGGGGGTCGGCGGCGGTGGCGGCCGCGAGGACGGCGGCCAGGGCGAGGGTGACGCCGAGGGCGAAGGTGAGGCGCCCGATGTAGAGGTCCCCGGCGGCCCCGAGGGCGAAGAGGGCGGTCGCCAGCGGCGCGCGGCTCCCGAAGGCGAGGCGGGCGAGGCGGGCGAAGATCGCGGTGGAGGCGAGGACCGCGAGGACGCCCAGGCCGTGAATGCCGAGGAGGCCCGCGAGGGGGGGGAAGAGGAGGCTGTAGCCGAGGAGGTAGTGCCCGCCGTACCAGCCCGAGTCCCAGAGGGCGAGGCCGTGGGCGTTGAAGAGGTCGAGCCGGTGGACCTGCCCGGCGAGGTCGGGGCTCGGGGGGCGCCAGAGCAGCCAGAGGCCGAGGAGGAGAGCGAGCAGCGCCGCCGCGGGGGGGACACGAACGGCGGCAGGGGGGAGGCGGCCGGCGCGCGCGCGCATCTACCGCAGCTGGGCGAAGAAGGTGTAGATGACCATGGCGCTCACCGCGACCACGAAGACCCGCAGCGCCCAGAGGCCGATCCGGGCGCCCCGGCCGAGCCGCGCGCGGGGGACCGGGATCGAGGTGTCCGCGACGAGCTGGTCGGGCTCGAGGTACTCGATCAGGGGGGCGTCGCTCATGAGCCCGGGATCGCGTGGATCGTCTGCAGGAAGGAGTCGATGCCGTAGGCCGCGCCGCAGACCGAGACGAAGGCGACGATCGCGACGCCGATCACGTTCGTCGAGCGTCGGTTGGCCCACCGCCCGAGCAGCTCGCGGTCGTTAGCGAGCATCAGCATGAAGATCAGGGTCACGGGGAGCAGGACGGTCGCCAGGACGTTCGCGTTGAGCGCGATCGAGAGGAGCGGGACGCCCGGGATCAGGATCACCGCCGCCGCGATCAGCGCGACGCCGACGTTCGCGGCGTGGAAGGTCGCGGCCTTGCGCGGCGTGGAGTTGAAGCTGTGCGTCGCGCCCACGCATTCGCCCGCCGCGTAGGCGGTGCTCGCGCAGATCGTGAGCACCGCGACGGCCCCCGCCTCGATCAGCCCGAGCGCGAAGAGCGTCGCGACGGGACCGCCGGCGACCTCTTTCAGCGCCCCGGGGAAGCCGGCGCCGGCGAGCCCCTGGATGCTCGCGCCGCCGTGCGAGGCCAGGGCGGCGCCCGCGATCAGCGCGCCGATCCCGAAGAGCGCCGCCATGACGCCGCCGGCGATCGTGTCCCAGCGACCGTGGCGGATGTCCGCGGGCGTCATGCCCTTGTCCGCGCTGGCGCTCTGCTGGAAGAAGATCATCCACGGCGTCACCGTCGCGCCGATCGTCGAGGCGAGCAGCAGGAGCAGCGTGTTCAGGCCGCCGTGGGGGAGGGGGGAGAAGCTCACGAACGCACTGCCCACGGCGCCCCAGTCCGGTTTGCTCAGCACGGCCGCGAGCAGGAACAGCCCGTTGAAGACGGCGAGGCCCAGCACGATCCGCTCCCAGCGCCAGTAACGACCCCCGCTCAGCGCGAACGTCACCATCACCAGACCCAGAGCCGCCGCGACCGCGCTGCCGATGTGGAAGTACGCCAGGCCCACGCGGATCGCGACGAACTCCGCGATCAGCGTCACGAGGTTCGTGAACAGCAGGTCCCCCGCCCCGAACCACCCCCAGAGGCGCCCGTAGCGCTGCAGGACGAGCTCCCCGTAGCCCCGGTGGGTGACGGCGCCGACCCGCATGCACATCTCCTGGCACACGATCGCCATCGCGAACGTCACCGCGATGAACGGCACGAAGAAGCCGATCCCGTACTGCGCGCCCGTCGCCGCGTAGGAGATCATGCTCGGCCCGTCGTTCTCGCCGAGCATCGCGAGGATCCCGGGCCCGATCAGCAGCCAGAGCAGCCACCAGGGGCGCCGGCGGATGCGCGCGTCGTAGACGCGCTCCCGGTCACGCGAGCGCGCGCGGTCCTCGTCGGTCAGCGCGGGCAGCCCGAGCGCCGGCGCCGTCCCCGCCTGCACGGCGGCTCCCGCCTGCGCGGCGCTCACGCGCCCTCCACGACGCTCGCGGCGCCCGCGGGGTCTCCGGCTCCGCGCTCGTGGCCGTCGTCGAGCACGACGCGCATCGCCTGCGCGAGGCCGCCGCCGATCACCTGGACCTCGCCGGCGAAGCGGACGTAGAGCGGCCCGCCGAAGGGCTGGCGGTCGAGCACCTCCAGGCGGTCGCCCGGCGCGATCTCGCGCTCGGCCAGGAAGCGCAGCATCGCGCTGTCAGAGTCGGAGACCCGCACGAACGTGCCCCGCTGCCCGACCTGCAGCGAGTCCAGGCTCGTGGTCTTGCGCTCCGGGAGCTCCAGCTCGGCGCTCGGGATCGGGTCGCCGTGGGGGTCGAACGTCGGGTGGCCGAGCTTCGCCGCGATCAGCTCCTCGAGCTCCTCCGAGACGACGTGCTCGAGCACCTCCGCCTCCGCGTGCACGCGGTCCCAGGGCATCTGCAGGATCTCCGCGAGGAACAGCTCGAGCAGGCGGTGGTGGCGGATCACCTCGAGCGCCAGCCGCCGTCCCGCGTCAGTCAGGCGCACCCCGCGGTAGGGGACGCGCGCGATCAGCTCGAGCTCATCGAGCTTCTTCAACATCGCCGAGACCGAGCCGGCCGTGATCCCCAGGCGCTCGGCGAGCGCGTTCGTGCTCACCGGCGCTTCGCTGCGCGATCCGAGCACGAAGATCGCCTTGCAGTAGTCGTCCACCGCGACCGTCCGGGGCAGCTCTTTGATGTGCATGGAGATAGATTATGGAATTCCAAGATTTTCTTCAAGGGCTGCAAGATCTCTGTTGGGGATCGCACGGCGGCGATGTCCGGCGCCGCGTAGGCTTGGCGACGCCTTGAGCACGCCACCGACCTCCGAGGCCGACTCCCCGGCGACCCTCGCGCGCCGGATCTACGAGCGCGCGCACCTCACGGGTGAGTTCTTATTGCGCTCGGGGGCGGTGAGCGGGGAGTACTTCGACAAGTACCTCTTCGAGTCCGACCCGCCCCTCCTGCGCGAGGTCGCCCAGGCGATGCTCACGCTCCTCCCGGAGGGCGTGGAGGCGCTGGCGGGCCTGGAGCTCGGGGGGGTGCCGCTGGCGACGGTGGCCTCGCAGCTCTCGGGCCTGCCGACGCTGTTCGTGCGCAAGGAGGCGAAGCCCTACGGGACGCGCCGGCTGGCGGAGGGGGGGGAGGTGGGGGGCCGTCGCCTGGCGGTCTTCGAGGACGTGGTGACCTCGGGGGGGCAGGTGATCGCGTCCTGCGGGGACCTGCGCGAACGGGGGGCGGAGATCGTGGGGGTCCTCTGCGTGATCGACCGCGAGGCCGGGGGCGCGGGGGCGCTCGCTGCGGAGGGCCTGGAGCTCCGGGCGCTCTTCACGATGGGCGCGCTGAAGGAGGCCGTCCGCTGGTAGCGTAGGTCCCGATGGAGG
>DASZFE010000319.1:0-5074 GCA_035940155.1 Solirubrobacteraceae bacterium
GCGCGAGCTTCCTCTCCGCGCGCCAGGAGAACCTCGAGACGATCCACCAGCACAACGTCGTCGCCGAACGCCACGGCCTCCTCTCCGAGCTGCGCTCGGAGATCGACTCGGGGCGGCTCTCCGAGCGTCAGACGACGCTCGAGGAGTGGCTCGACGGGGAGTCCCGCGTGAGCGCGCCGGGACTCTGAGCCTGCTCCTGCTGGATGCGCCGGCGCAGGCCGAAGAAGTAGTCCAGGCCCGAGAGGACCGTCACGAGGACGGTCAGGTAGATGAGCAGTGAGACCCAGAGGGGCTGCCCGTGGACGGCGATCACGGCGAGGATCGTGGCGATCTGCAGACAGGTCTTGGCCTTCCCGAGGAGGCTCGCGGAGATCACGACGCCGGCCTGGGTGGCGCCGAGGCGCAGGACCGTGACGGCGAGCTCGCGCGCGATGATGACCATCGCGACCCAGCCCGCGAGGCGTCCGAGGGAGACGAGGGAGAGGAGGGCGGCGATCACGAGGAGCTTGTCGGCGAGGGGGTCCATGAGCTTTCCGAAGGTGCTCACTGAGTCGCGCGCCCGGGCGAGGTAGCCGTCGACGAAGTCCGTGAGGGAGGCGAGCGCGAAGACGACCGCCGCGAGGACGTCGCCCTCGGGGGTGTTCCCGAGGAGCGCGACGACGACGACGGGGACGAGCATGATCCGCAGGACCGTGAGGATGTTCGGTAGGTTCGGGGCGAACACGTCAAGGGCATTATGTCCGCAAAGCCAAGACTCGGCCCGCCCTCGAGAGGGGGCGGCGGGACCTCCGAGGCGGCGAGCTCGTCTTCGGGGGGCGGGAAGGGAGATGGACGATGAGGACGCGCACGCTCGGGCCCGGGGGCCCGGAGGTATCGGAGATCGGGCTCGGTTGCATGGGCATGTCGGCCTTCTACGGCGGCACCGACGAAGGGGAGGCGCTGGCGACGATCGATCGCGCGCTGGAGCTGGGGTGCAACTTCCTGGACACCTCGGACATGTACGGGCCGCACACCAACGAGGAACTGCTCGGCAGGGCGCTGGCGGGCCGTCGCGAGGAGGTCTTCCTGGCGACGAAGTTCGGGATCAAGCTGGAGCTCGACGCGGAGGGCGGGCCGCGGCGCGGGATTGACGGGAGCCCGGCTTACGTGCGGGAGTGCTGCGAGGGCTCGCTGAGACGACTCGGGATCGAGCGGATCGACCTCTACTACCAGCACCGTGTGGACCCGAGGACCCCGATCGAGGAGACGGTGGGGGCGATGGCGGAGCTGGTCGCCGAGGGCAAGGTCCGCTGCCTGGGCCTCTCGGAGGCGGGCCCGGAGACGATCCGCCGCGCGCATGCGGTGCACCCGATCACGGCGGTGCAGACGGAGTACTCGCTCTGGACGCGGGACGTGGAGGAGGAGGTCCTGCCGACGCTCGAGGAGCTGGGGATCGCGCTGGTGGCCTACTCGCCGCTCGGCCGGGGCTTCCTGTCGGGGCGGTTCTCCTCGACGGAGGAGCTCGACGAGGGCGACTTCCGCCGCTATGGCCCGCGCTTCGCCGCGGGGAACATCGAGCGCAACCGGGAGCTGGCGGCGCGTGTGGCGGGGCTCGCGGGGGAGAGGGGCGTCACCCCGGCGCAGCTGGCCCTGGCGTGGGTGCTGAGCCGCTCCGAGCAGGTGGTGCCGATCCCGGGGACGAAGCGGGTGCGCTACCTGGAGGAGAACCTGGAGGCCTCTGAGATCGAGCTCACCCCGGAGGAGTCGGAGGAGATCGCGGCGGCGATCCCGCCGGCGGCGGGGGAGCGCTACGACCCGCTGGGGATGCGCACGGTGAACCTGTGATGGCGCGGCGGCCCGGGTGGGGCCTTCGGCGGGTCGCACAGCCCCACCCTCGGGCGGCCGAGTAGGGTTCGCGATCCTGATGCCCCTGATCCCGATGGTCATAGAGCGCACGGCCCGCGGGGAGCGCGAGTTCGACATCTACTCGCGGCTGCTGAACGAGCGGATCATCTTCCTGGGGACGCCGATCGACGACCAGGTGGCGAACCTGGTGGTGGCGCAGCTCTTGCACCTGGAGTCGCAGGACCCCGACAAGGACATCTCGATCTACATCAACTCGCCGGGGGGCTCGATCTACTCGGGCCTGGCGATCTTCGACACGATGCGCTTCGTGAAGCCGGACATCCACACGATGTGCGTGGGGGTGGCGATGTCGATGGGCTCGCTGCTGCTGGCGGGGGGGACGAGGGGCAAGCGGGCGGCGCTCCCGAACAGCCGCATCCTCATCCACCAGCCCTCCGCGGGCTTCGAAGGGCAGTCGACGGACATCGAGATCCACGCCCGGGAGATTCTGAAGGTCCGGGAGCGGATCGATGAGATCTACGCGGAGTGCACGGGGAAGCCCACCGCGGAGGTCCGCGAGGACATGGAGCGCGACCGCTTCTTCACGGCCGAGCAGGCGCTTGAGTACGGCCTGATCGACCGGGTGCTCGAGCCTCACTGAGCGCCCGGCGGTCGTCGAGGACGGTCGCTGGGCGCGATCCGTGCGGGCGCGGGGCGCCGGCTCAGGCGATCGCGTGCTCGATCGCGCCGAGGCGCTCGATCTCGATCCGGACGGTGTCCCCGGGGGAGAGGAAGCGGGGCGGGTCGAGGCCCATGCCGACGCCGGCGGGGGTGCCGGTGAGGATGAGGTCGCCGGCGTGGAGGGTGCAGGTCTCGGAGATGAACTCGATGAGCTCGGGGATGGAGAAGATCAAGTTGGAGGTGCTCGAGTCCTGGCGGAGCTCCCCGTTGACCCACGTGCGCAGCGTCAGGGAGTGGGGGTCGGGGACCTCGTCGGGGGTGGTGATCGAGGGGCCGTAGGGGCAGAAGCCGTCGGCGCCCTTGGCGCGGGTCCACTGGGGCTCGCGTCCCTGGAGGTCGCGGGCGGTGAGGTCGTCGGCGACGGCGTAGCCGGCGACGGAGCGTCCGGGGCCGAGGATGACGGCGAGCTCGCCCTCGTAGTCGAGACGGCGGACCACCCGGGGGCAGTGCACGCGGGCGTTGGGCGGGGCGGCGGAGGGGGGGAGCTTCATGAAGACGACGGGCTGCTGGGGCCGCTCCGCGCCGGTCTCGGCGATGTGGTCGGCGTAGTTGAGCCCGATCCCGAAGATGGCCCGCGGGGTCGGGATGGGGGCGAGCAGGGTGACTTCCCCCAGCGCCCAGGACTCGCCCTCGACGGGGAGGGCCTCGGGGTCTGAGAGGCGGTCGAGGACGGTGAGGTTCTCCTGGGCGTAGCCGTGGACGCGCTCCCCGCGGATCTCGCCGGCACGGGGGTCGGGGGAGCCGGGGGGGAGGAAGGTCGCGAGGCGCATCTGGGCGGGAGGGTATCGTCGCGGGCGCTCCATGGCCGGCATGACCCGATTCGAGCGCTCGGCCCTCCTGGCGGCGGCGGTCCTCACGGCGCTGGCGGGGGTGGCGAACCATGGGGGCTGGGCGCCGGTTCCGCGCTTCGCGGCGGCGACGGGGGCGCTGGCGGGGGTGGCGTGGCTGGTGTCGTTCGCGACGGAGGAGGTCGGGGAGCATCTGGGGCCGGGCCGGACGGGCTTCCTGCAGGCGAGCTTGGCGAACCTCCCGGAGCTGTTCGTGGTGATCTTCGCGCTGAACGCGGGGGAGCTGGTGGTGGCGCAGACGGCGCTGGTGGGGTCGCTGCTGGCGAACGCGCTGCTGCTGCTGGGGGTCGTGATCGTGGTGGGGGCGCGCCGGGCGCCGGACGGGGTGATGCGCTTCTCCAGGCAGCTTCCGAACGACGTGACGACGCTCCTGCTGATCGCGGTCTTCCTGATCGTGATCCTCGGGCTCTCGCTGAGCTCGGGCGATCCCGCGGGCCGCCACGCGCAGGCGATCTCGGTGGTGGGGGCGGGGTGCCTGCTGGTGGTGTACGCGGTCTGGCTGGTCCCCCAGCTGCGCTCGGCGTCCGGGGGCGAGTCGGGCCCGAGCCGGATCGGATTGGGGCGGGCGCTCGTGCTCCTGGTGCTCGGCGGGGTTGGTGCGGTTTTTGTCTCAGAGTGGTTCGTCAATGCTCTGCGTCCGGCGATCGATGCGCTAGGGGTCTCACCGGCCTTTGCGGGGCTGGTGATCGTGGCGATCGCGGGGAACGCGGTGGAGCACGCCGCGAGCATCGTCCTGGCCGCGAGGGGCCGCTCGGACCTGGCGATCTCGGTGGTGAAGAGCTCGGTGGCGCAGATCGCGGCGTTCCTCTTCCCGGTGCTGGTGCTGATCTCCCTGGCGCTCTCCACGCAGCTCACCTTCGCGCTGGCCCCCGTCTACATCGGGGCGCTGGCGCTGATGACGATCGCGGTGTGGCAGGTGACGGGGGACGGAGAGGCGAGCGCCTTCGAGGGCCTGGCCCTGGCGGCGATCTACGTGATCCTCGCGGTGGTCGCGGCCTATCAGTGAACCGAGGCGGCGATCCGTCGCGTCGGTGATATCCTTGAGGCCATGAGGGTGATCGAGGAACCTTTTGTGACCCGCGAGGCGGTGCTTTCTGTGCTGCACCCGGGGGAGCTTACGAGCGAGCGGCCCTTTCGCACCCTGCGCGAGCGGGGGGCTGCATCCGAGGGGCTTGCGGTCCCGATTCGCACCGCGGCCGGTCAGATCCTTGGGCGCGTACAGCTGTACAGCGGTCTCAACGCCGACGCCGCCCGCGCGTACCGGCTGCGGCAGGTCGAGGTCGCCCGTGAGCTGGCGGGCCGTGCGACGGCCATCGAGGGGTCCCCGGCGGCGCAGCTCATTCGTCGTGCGGTCGCCTCGGCCGCGGCGAGCCTGCCTGTCGATGAGCTCTCCGCGCAGGCGCCGCCCTCACTGCGGCGCTATCTGGACATGCGTGGGCGCTCCACAGGGCGGGGATTGGACCGGGGGTGGCTCACGCGCGAGTGGCTCTCGCACTCCGACGCCTGGCTCGCGGCCGGCTCCGGGGACCACGATGCCCTGATCGAGGCCGCCATGGAGCTCGATCGGGCGGCCTGCCAGGCACGCGAGGACGTTCTGGGGGAGGAGGCCGCGTCGGCGACGACCTTCTACGGCGTCGTGCGGCGCATGGACGCGACCGCGG
>DASZFE010000320.1:0-8637 GCA_035940155.1 Solirubrobacteraceae bacterium
GGCTGTATGCCACCGGCCGTGCCTACGGCCGCCTGATGCCCGAGGAGACCCCCGCCGCGCGCGCGATCTCACGCGCGACCGTCGGGGTCTTCCTGGTGACGAGCGTCTCCCTCTACCTCGACCGCCCCTGGACCCGGCGCATCTGGGAGGCCTGCCGCGCGCGCAGCGGTCGCGACTGGATGCTCCGCTCGGGCGTCCTTCCCATCGACCACCGCCGCGCCGATCGCCGCACGCACGCTGTCTCGGCGCTGATCTTCGCGACCTACCCCCTCTGGCTCCGGCTCGGGGAAAAGCGGGCTCGGCGCTAAAGAGGAATGTTCCCGTGCTTGCGCTTCGGGCCCGGTTCGTGCTTGGTTAAGAGCGTCCGCAGGGCCACGATCAGGCGCGGGCGGGTCTCGTGGGGGACGATCACGTCGTCGATGTAGCCCCGCTCGGCGGCCGTGTAGGGGTTGGCGAAGCGGGCCTTGTAGTCGTCCATGAGCGTCTGGCGGCGATCCTGCGGCGTCGGGCTGCCGGCGATGTCGCGGCGGTAGATGATGTTCACCGCGCCCTCCGGACCCATCACCGCGACCTCCGAGGTCGGCCAGGCGAAGTTGAAGTCCGCGAGGAGGTGCTTCGAGGCCATGACGTCGTAGGCGCCCCCGTAGGCCTTGCGGGTGATGACCGTGATCTTCGGGACGGTCGCCTCGGTGAAGGCGTAGAGGAGCTTCGCCCCGTGGCGGATGATCCCCCCCCACTCCTGCGCGGTCCCCGGGAGGAAGCCCGGCACGTCGCAGAAGGTCAGGAGCGGGATGTTGAAGGCGTCGCAGGTCCGCACGAAGCGCGCGGCCTTCGCGGAGGCGTCGATGTCGAGCACCCCCGCGAGCTGGTTGGGCTGGTTGCCGACGATCCCGATCGCGTGGCCGTCCAGGCGGGCGAAGCCGCAGATGATGTTCTTGGCGTGGTGCTCGTGGACCTCGAAGAACTCCCCGTCGTCGACGATCAGCCGCACGACCTCGCGCATGTCGTAGGGCTTGTTGGGGTTGTCCGGGACGACGTGGTCGAGCTCGGGGTCCATCCGCTGCGGGTTGTCGCTTGGCGCTACCCGCGGCGTGGTCTGGAGGTTGTTCGAGGGCAGGAAGCTCAGCAGGTAGCGGCAGTCCTCCAGGCAGGCCTCCTCGTCCTCGGAGGCGAAGTGCGCAACGCCGGACTTCGTGTTGTGCGACATCGCCCCCCCGAGCTCCTCGAAGCCGACCTCCTCGCCCGTGACCGTCTTGATCACGTCGGGGCCCGTGATGAACATGTGCGAGGTCTCCTTGACCATGAAGATGAAGTCGGTGATCGCCGGCGAGTACACCGCGCCCCCCGCGCACGGCCCCATGATCAGGCTGATCTGCGGGATCACCCCCGAGCACTTCACGTTGCGCACGAACACGTCCCCGTAGGCGCCGAGCGAGACGACGCCCTCCTGGATCCGCGCGCCCCCGGAGTCGTTGATCCCGATCACCGGACAGCCGATCTTCGCGGCGAGGTCCATGATCTTGCACATCTTCTCGCCCATGACCTCCCCGAGGGAGCCCCCGAAGACGGTGAAGTCCTGGCTGAAGACGCAGACGGTCCGCCCGTCGATCGTCCCGTGCCCCGTCACCACCGCGTCGCCCCAGGGACGGTTCTTCTGCATCTCGAAGTCGTAGGTCCGGTGGCGCACGAAGGTGTCGAGCTCCTGGAAGGAGCCCGGATCCAAGAGCCTTTCCACGCGCTCCCGCGCGGTCATCTTCCCGCGGGCGTGCTGCTTCTCCTCGGCCTCCGGCGCCGAGTGCAGCGCGGCTTCGCGCAGCTCGTGCAGCTGCGCGAGCTTCTCCTCGTAGGTCTCCGGGGCCTTCCGCCTCATGCGGCGGGATCTTACCCGCGCGCCCTCGCCGGGCCGCGGCCGGGAGGCGTGGCGGGGCCGCGCACGGGGGAGTCATCTATGCGTCCGACGGGGCTCGAACCCGTATCTGCGGCTCCAAAGGCCGCTGCTCTTAGGCGTATGCGTTTCGGCGTTGGCTTTCGGCTTCGCGACCGCCGAGGCGGCACCGAGTCGCCGGCTTGGCCTTGCCGACGAAGCGGCGACCTCCGGTTGAAATGACTCGCACGACACTGTCCATCATCGCCTACTTACTCCGCCGTTAACCGGTTGAGCTACGGACGCTTGAGGGTGCTGCCGGCGCTGCTCTTGTGGTTGGTAGCACTACCACTCGACTCCGGTCTCGTCAAACGACCTCCTCCGTCTCGAACGCCCGCGCAGGCTCCGCCCCGTTATGGAGCGCCCCCACCGGCTCTGACTCGGCCCCGCCGGGCTCGCCCTCGCCGGACTCCTCCAGGGGCCAGGGCTCGGTCGAGATCGACGTCCGCCGGCCCGCGGTGAACCAGAGCTCCTCGGCGACGTGCGGGGTCAGGGGGGCGAGCATCTGCAGAAGGGTCTCCAGCGCTGCGACGATCGCCTCGCGGTCGTGCTCCTCGAGCTCTCCGCGGCGCTCGAGCTTGCGCTGCTCGAAGTCCTGGATCCTCGTCAACAGGAGCATCGCGTTGTGGGAGGCCCGCTGCATCTCCAGGCGCTCGAAGTCCGCGGTGACCTTCTCCAGGGCGACTTTGCACCAGTTCGCCAGGCGCCGGCGGAGCTTGTCGGAGGTCTCGATCCGCGCCCGCGCTCCCTCGCTCGTGCCCTCGCCCGCCTCCCCGACCTTGCCCGCCCACTCGCGCAGGCGCGGCTCGGCGTGCTCCCAGAGCTTCTCGATGAAGACCTGCGCGGTCCGGACGGGCTGGTCGTTCCAGTTGAAGATCCGCCCCGGGGAGGCCGCGCCCAGGACGGCGAGGCGCACGGTGTCCGCGCCGACGCGCTCGACGAGCTCGTTCGGATCGACGACGTTGCCGAGGTGCTTGCTCATCTTGCGCCCGTCCAGGCGGATCATCTGGTGCATGAGCGCGTTCGTGAAGGGCTCGCGGCCCTCGACCTCCGGGAGCTCCCCGAGATCCTGCAGGACCTTCCCGATGAGGCGCTGGTCGAACATGTACCCGCCCGCGTCGGCCCCCCAGACGATCTGGCGGGCGGGCAGCCAGCGGCGGTATTCGGGGTGGCTGAACATTTCCCGCGGGCGGTCCTCGGCGGGGACGCAGATGGGCATCCACATCCACATCCCGTCGACGTGGCAGTCGATCGTGTCGGTCTCCCGCCGCGCGGGGGCGCCGCACTTGGGGCACTCGCACTTGACGAAGTCCTCGCGCGCGTCCAGCGGGTTGCCCTCCCCGGTGATCTCGAGGTCGTCGGGGAGCCTCACGGGGAGGTCCTCGAAGGGCACCGGCACGGTCCCGCAGCTCTCGCAGTGCACGAGCGGGATTGGCGCCCCCCACGAGCGCTGGCGGGAGATCGCGATGTCTCGCGCGCGGTAGCGGACGGTCGGGCGGGCCTGTGCGACGGACTTCCCGGCCTTCCAGGTCCCACCGGTCGGCGCTGGGAGGCGCTCGGCGATGGCGCGATCGGTCGGGTCGAGCTCGGGGATTCCCAGCGCGGCCGTGGGACCGAAGCGCGCGTCGACGAGGGGGGAGAGGACGATCGGGAGCATCCCCGGGATCCCCGGGACGCTCGCCAGCGAACTCGTCTGCACGACTGGGACCTGCTCGACGTCGCGGTCGTCGCGTCTCCAGCCCGCCTCGCGGACCCCCGCGAGCTGCTCGGCGACGGCGGGGTCGGAGGTCCAGCGATCGGCCTCGGGGTGGGCGGGGGAGACTGCGATGAAGGTCGCCTTCTCCAGGGCCTCGGCGTGGGGGGTGAAGACCGTGAGGGGCCCCCCGTCGAAGGTGCTCGCGTCGAGCTCGACCCCGTCGACGCGGCCGATCACCGCGCGCTGGGCGCCCACGGCGGCCTTGCTCCAGCCCGGGAGCCGCTCCAGACCGCGCTCGTTGTCCTCGGTGTAGGCGCTGATCCGCATGAACCACTGCGGGAGGCGGCGGAAGCGCACGGCGCCGTGGCAGCGCCAGCAGGTGCCCTCCTCGACCTGGAGGGCCGCGAGGACGCTCTGGCAGGAATCGCACCAGCTGACCTGCCCGACGCTCTCATAGACCAGGCCCTTCTCGAGCATCGCCAGGAAGAGCCACTGCGTCCAGCGGTAGTGGTCGGGCTGGGAGGAGTCGAAGGTGCGCTCCCAGTCGCAGGAGTAGCCGAGTCGCTCGAACTGTCCCCGCATCCGCTCGCAGCAGCGCGCGACCCAGGCCTGGGGGGAGATCCCGCGGCGCAGGGCCTCGAGCTCGGCGGGGAGGCCGAAGGAGTCGAAGCCGAGCGAGAACAGCACGGCGTCCCCCCGGGCGCGCAGGAAGCGCGCGTAGGCGTCGGCGATGGTGTAGCTGCGGATGTGCCCCATGTGGGCGTCCCCGGAGGTGAAGGGGCAGCCCGCAAAGACGTACGCGGCCGGTCGCGGGTCCTCGGGCGGGGAGGTCTTGAACGTGTCTGACTGCGCCCAAGCGGCCCGCCAGCGCGCCTCGACGGCGGCCGGGTCGTACGCGCGGGCCGGAGTCAAAAACGAATCCGGACGACTCGGAGACGTCTCCACGGCGGTCGGATCGCCGAGATCCCTGCTCTGGAGCGAAGTCTGGGCCGGAGCGTCCTCGACGGGCGTCTCGGGGGTTGCAGAAAGCTGTGAGCCGGTCATGATCTCGAAGCTACCGGATATCAAGAATGAAGTCCAGAAGACACACATACTCCGGATGCGTTGATGACGACCTGATGTCCTGCCAGACAAAGGACGGCTCACCGCCCCTCATCGCCGCAGTCCAACACGGACAACGGTGAGGGGCGGCCCGTCTGCGCGTTCAGGGGATCACCCCTGATCCCCAGGCCGGCGGACCAGACATAGAAGTCCCATGCCCACCGAATCGCGCGGGCCGTGGGCGAGCAGCAGACATCTCAATAACCCACTCTCGACCTTCAAGGAGGTAGATGCAATGGCCCGCTGTGCGGTGCTCACGAACGACCTGCAGTACGACTTGGTGAACAAGAACGAGACGCGAAAACAGGCCGTAGCGGAATTCACGCCAAAGATGTGCGCATTTCTCGAACAGATGCGCGAGCTGGACGTGCCGGTCGTGCACCTGCAGCTGATCAACCGCGAGGACGACCCGCTCGCGGAGCGCTACGACGGCTGGCTCCCGGTCACGAAAGGCTCGGAGGGCGCACGGATCATCGAGGACTTCCTCCACGAGGACGACATCGTCGTGGAGAAGAACAAGGACAGCGGCTTCTTCGAAACCGACCTCCACGAGCGCCTGCAGGAGCTCGGCGTGGACACCGTCGCGATCACGGGGATGCAGACGCAGATCTGCGTTCAGACGACCGCCGCGGACGCCTTCTTCCGCGGCTACGGCGTGATCGTGCCCGCCGACGCGGTCGTCTCGGCGCGCGAAGAGGACAAGCAGCGCGCCCTGGACTGGCTCGCGTCCTACTGCGCGACGATCCTCAGCACCGACGAGCTCGTCGACGCGGTCGCCGCGGACGAGCTGCCCCAGTTCAACGTCGTGCCGATCCCATGAGCGCCGAAGGCGCGGTCAAGGGCGCCCGGATGGCGACCACCACGAACGAGGGCGCCAGCCGGAGGCCGGCGCGAGCAGACACCGCAGAGACTGCGCGGATCGCGCTCGACCACGGGACCGGCGGGGGCATGAGCCAGGAGCTGATCGGCGGGCTGATCGCGCCGCGTCTGGGGGGCGCCCATCGCGGGCGCATGGAGGACAGCGCGGTGCTCGCGGTGGGGACCCCGCGGATCGCCGTGACGACGGACTCCTTCGTGATCGACCCGATCTTCTTCGGCAACGGCGACATCGGCAAGATTGCGGTCTGCGGGACCGTGAACGACCTCGCGGTGAGCGGCGCGGAGCCCCGCTACCTCACGCTTGCGCTCGTCCTGGAGGAGGGCTTCCCGATCGCGGACCTCGAGCGCATCCTCGACTCGATCCGCGAGGCGGCCCTGCAGGCGGGCGTGACGGTGGTCGCGGGGGACACGAAGGTCGTCCGGGGCGGGGAGATAGACAAGATCTTCATCAACACGGCCGGCGTGGGCGAGGTCCCCGAGGGCGTCGACCTCGGGATGCGCCACGTGCGGGTGGGCGACGCGGCGATCGTGACGGGCTACCTGGGAAACCACAGCATCCACATCCTCTCGATCCGCGAGGGCCTGGGCTTCGAGGAGCGCATCCTCAGCGACTGCGCGCCGCTCGGGAGCCTCGTCTGGAACGTGATGCAGGAGCACGCGGGGTCGGTGCGGTGCATGCGCGACATCACCCGCGGCGGCCTGGGGACGGTCCTCAACGAGGTCGCCGACGGCGCGGGGGTCTCGATCGACCTGAGCGAGCGCGACCTGCCGATCCAGCACGAGACCGCGATGGCCGCGGACATGCTCGGGGTGAACCCGCTCTACCTCGCCAACGAGGGGAACCTCTGTCTCTTCGTCGACGGGGAGCGCGCGGAGGAGATACTCGACACGGTCCGCCTGCACCCGGACGCGCGTGCGGCGCAGATCGTCGGCCGGGTCGTCGAGCGCGGGGAGAGCGCGGTGCGGATGCTCCACTCAGACGGGGGCGAGTCGGTCGTGGAGCTCCTCTACGGCGCGGAGCTCCCGAGGCTCTGCTGAGGGGATCGTGATGCCGGAGACGCGTCGCTATCAGATCCGCGGGATCGTCCAGGGAGTCGGCTTCCGGCCGTTCATCTTCCGCGTCGCCATGCGCTACTCGCTCGGGGGCTGGATCCGCAACGACTCCGAGGGCGTCGTGCTCGAGGTCCAGGGCGGGGAGGGCGAGCTCGAGGCGTTCATCTCCGAAGTCCGCAACGACGCGCCCGCGCTCGCCCGGATCGACTCGGTCGCGCTCCTGGAGCGGCGCGAGGACGGAGAGCGCCTGGAGGGCTTCCGGATCGAGATCAGCGAGCGCTCGAGCTCGGCGCAGACGCTCGTCTCGCCCGACACGTGCGTCTGCGAGGACTGCCTGCGCGAGCTCATGGACCCCTCCGACCGGCGCTACCGCTACCCGTACATCAACTGCACGAACTGCGGCCCGCGCTACTCGATCATCCGCGGCGTCCCCTACGACCGGGAGATGACGACGATGTCGACATTCCCGATGTGCGAGGCGTGCGCGCGGGAGTACCACGACATTAGCGACCGCCGCTTCCATGCGCAGCCCGTCGCCTGCTGGGATTGCGGCCCGCGGATGGCCCTCTGGAGCTCGCGGGAGGGGCGGGTGGAGTGCGAGGACCCGATCGAGCAGATCGTGGCGCTTCTGCGCGCGGGGGCGATCGTCGCGGTGAAGGGGATCGGCGGGTACCACCTGATGGTCGACCCCTTCAACGCGCAGGCCGTCGCCGAGCTCCGCCGGCGCAAGCGCCGCGAGGAGAAGCCCTTCGCGCTGATGTCCCCGACGCTGCAGGCCGTGCGGACCTACGCGCACGTGGGTGAGCACGAGGCCGAGCTCCTGAGCGAGCTCGCCCGGCCGATCGTCCTGGTGCGCAAGCTCGGGGCCGGGGCCGACCTGGAGCTCGCGCCGGGGATCGCCCCGGGGAACCGCCACTACGGGGTCATGCTCGCCTACGCCCCGCTTCATCACCTCCTCTTCTCAGACGGCCTCACGGCGCTGGTCGCGACGAGCGGGAACGTCTCCGACGAGCCGATCGCCTTCGAGGACGAGGACGCCGTGGAGCGTCTGGCGGAGATCGCCGACTTCTTCCTGATCGGGGAGCGTGAGATACACACGCGCGTGGATGACTCGATCGTGCGCGTGGTGCGCCTCGGGGATCAGACCGAGTGCAGCCCGATGCGCCGCGCGCGCGGCTACACCCCCGTGCCGGTCCGGGCGCCCTTCGAGCTCCCACCCGTCCTCGCGGTGGGGCCCGAGCTGAAGAGCACGATCTGTCTCTCCCGGGGGCAGGACCTCTTCCTCTCCCACCACATCGGGGACCTGAAGAACGCCGCGACCCTGCGCTCCTTCGAGCACGCGATCGCCCACCTCGCGAGGCTGCTGGAGGTGAGCCCGGAGCTGATCGCGCACGACGCCCACCCGGCCTACCTGAGCACGCGCTTCGCCCTGGAGCAGGAGGAGCTCCCGACGTTCTCGGTGCAGCACCACCACGCGCACATGGCGGCGTGCATGTGCGAGCACGGTCTCTCCGGGCCCGTCATCGGGGTGATCTTCGACGGGACCGGCTACGGGCTCGATGGGGAGATCTGGGGCGGGGAGATCCTCGCGGGGGACTACTCCGGCTTCGAGCGCGCGGCCCACCTGGACTACTTCCGCCTCCCCGGCGGGGACAAGGCGGTCCGGGAGCCCTACCGGGTCGCGCTCGCGTTGCTCGCGCAGGCCCACGGCCCAGACGGGGAGGGCTCGCTGGAAGCCTTCGAGGAGCTTGCGGACCTGCCGGTCGTGGGGGCGCGCTCGGTGCAGGAGCGCCACGTGCTCGCGCGGATGATCCACGCGGGCCTGCACTCGCCGCTGACCTCGAGCATGGGGCGCCTCTTCGACGGGGTCTCCGCGCTGTTGGGGGTGCGCGAGGTCTGCCACTACGAAGCCCAGGCCGCGATCGAGCTCGAACAGCTTCTCGACCCGGACGCCCGCGCGCGGCCGCTGGAATGGGAGCTCCAC
>DASZFE010000321.1:0-4171 GCA_035940155.1 Solirubrobacteraceae bacterium
GCCGGGACCAACGCCATCCAGGCCGGGGCCTACGCACCCTTCGCCTTCACCCTCACCCGCGACGACCCCCAGCAGGAATACGGGCGGATCGAAGCCCGCCTGCCCCCGGGACTCCTGCCGATCATCAGCGGCATCCCCCTCTGCGCCGAGCCGCTCATCGCAAGCGGGACCTGCGGGGCGCAGAGCCTCATCGGACACGTCCTCGCCTCCATTGGACCAGGGCCCCATCCCTTCTACCTCCCCGGGTCCGTCTACATCACCGGGCCCTACGAAGGCGAGCCCTACGGCCTCGTCGTCGTCGTCCCCGCGATCGCCGGGCCTTTCAACCTCGGCACCATCGTCGTCAGGGCCGGCGTCGGCATCGACCCCACCGACGCGCACCTCAGGATCTCAAGCCAGCCCCTCCCGAGGATCGTCGACGGCATCCCCCTTCAGGTCAAGACCGTCAGCATCTCAATCGACCGGCCCGACTTCATGTTCAACCCCACCGGCTGCGGCGCGAAGGGCGTGGGCGGGACGATCGGGTCCGCCGAAGGGCTCAGCGCCGACGTCTCGAGCCCCTTCCAGGTCTCCGGCTGCGCCGCCCTCGGCTTCGCGCCCAAACTCAAAGTCTCCACCGCCGGACACACCTCGCGCGGCAACGGCGCCTCCCTGCGCATCCGCCTCCTCACCAAGGGCGGGCCCAGCGCCAACCCGAACGGGCCCATCGAAGCCAACATGAGGCGCTTCGAGGTCAACCTTCCAAGATTGCTCCCCGCGCGTCTGACCACCCTGCAGCAGGCCTGCCCCGAGGCCCTCTTCGAGCAGAACCCCGCCGCCTGCCCGCACGGCTCCGACGTCGGATTCGCCAAGGCCGCCACCCCGATCCTCGCCACGCCCCTCCAGGGGCCCGTCTATCTCGTCTCCCACGGGGGGCAGAAATACCCCGAGCTCGTCGCCGTCCTCCAGGGCGCCGGCGTAACGCTCGAGGTCGGCGGACGGACCGAAATCAGGAGCGGCGTCACCTACTCCCGCTTCGAGTCCATCCCCGACGCCCCGCTCAAATCCTTCGAGCTCACCCTCCCCCAGGGTCCCCACTCCGCGCTCAGCGCCAACGCCACCCGACTCTGCGGGCGCAGGCTCACCATGCCCACCCTCATCGAAGGCCAGAACGGCGCCCTCATCAAAGAGACCACCAGGATCGCCATCACCGGCTGCAAGCACCGGCACTCACGCGCGAAGAAGACCCTCAAGCCCGGGCCGGCCAAGAAGGCCGGCGGGCATCGGCGGGCCGTGGCAAAGAAGTAGCATCCCCGCCCGAATGGGCGCCCAACGCACCTCGATCGCAGAGCTCCCCGACCGGCTCGGGGAGACCGTCGCCCTCCGCGGGTGGGTCAACGCCGTCCGCGACCAGAAGCGGATGCAGTTCCTCATCCTCCGCGACGCCTCCGGGCTCGTCCAGGTCGTTCTCCCCAAGGACGATCCGCCCGGCGAGCTCAACGAGCTCCTCTCGAGCCTCACCCACGAGTCCACCGTCTCCCTCACCGGCGCCGTCGTCGCCGACGAGCGCGTCAAGCTCGGCGGCCTCGAGGTCCAGCTCCAGAGCCTCGAGATCGTCGCCCTCGCCGAGCCCGAAATCCCCGTCACCCCCGACTCCTCCCTCGACAAGCGCATGGACTGGCGCTTCATCGACCTCCGCCGCCCCGACCGCAAGCTCATCTTCGAAGTCCAGACCACCGTCGAGCACGCCATGCGCGAGCACTGGATCGCCGAAGGCTTCCTCGAGCTCCACACCCCCAAGCTCATGGGCTCCGCCAGCGAGTCCGGCGCCGAGCTCTTCAAGGTCGAGTACTTCGACCGCACCGCCTACCTCGCCCAGTCCCCCCAGCTCTACAAGCAGATGGCCGTCCTCGCCGGCTTCGAACGCGTCTTCGAGATCGGCCCCGTCTTCCGCGCCAACCCCTCCTTCACCTCCCGCCACGACACCGAGTTCACCTCCGTCGACATCGAGATCGCCTGGATCGACTCCCACGAGGACGTCATGGCCTTCCAGGAGCGCTGGCTCACCCACGTCCTCACCCGCGTCGCCGAGGCCCACGGCGACCGCATCGCCGCCACCTTCGGGGCCGACATCGTCGTCCCCACCCTCCCCTTCCCGCGCATCCCCCTCCTGCAGGCCCGCGAGCTCCTCATCGAGCACGGCCACGAGGTCCCCGACGGCGACGACCTCGACCCCGCAAGCGAACGCGCCATCTCCGCCCTCGTCAAGGAGCTCCACGGCCACGAATTCCTCTTCCTCACCGACTACCCCTCCTCGATCCGGCCCTTCTACCACATGCGCCACCCCGACAACCCCGGCCTCACCCGCTCCTTCGACATCCTCTGGCGCGGCATAGAGCTCGCCACCGGCGCCCAGCGCGAGCACCGCTACGACCGGCTCCGCGCCCAGGTCCTCGAAAAGGGCGTCGAGATCGGGCCCATCCAGTACTACCTCGACTTCTTCCGCTACGGCGCCCCGCCCCACGGCGGCTTCGGCTTCGGCTACACCCGCCTGCTCATGCAGATCCTCGGCCAGGACAACGTCCGCGAGGTCACCTTCCTCTACCGCGGGCCCCACCGGCTACATCCCTGAGCCACGCCGCGCGTGCCGTCCGCAGGCGTCTCTAACTTGGGCGGCCATGTTCGTCAGCGAGCTCACGGACGGCGTCGAGATCGATAAGGTGCTCCTCGTTCGCGGCGTCGAGCGCCGGCAGCGCCGAGACGGGGGCGAGTACCTGCGCCTGGAGCTCGGGGATCGCACCGGGGCGCTCCCCGCGATGGTCTGGGAGGAGCTCTCCGCGATCGGCGCCCTCGCCCGGCCCGGGGAGCCCGTGCACGTCCGCGGGCGCTACGCCCTGCACCCCCGCTTCGGCGCGCAGCTGAACCTCCGCGACATCTTCCCGCCGATCCCCGGGAGCTTCCAGCTGGAGGATCTCCTCGACGGTCCCGGGCGCCCGGTCGAGCAGATGGAGCGCGACCTCCGGGGACTCCTCGCGACGATCCAGGAGCCCCACCTGCGCACCCTCCTCGAGGGCATCCTCGGCGAGGGCTCGGAGCTCTGGGAGGACTACCGCGTGGCCCCGGCCGCCAAGCGCTACCACCAGGCCTACCGCCACGGCCTCCTCGAGCACTGCCTCGGGGTCGCCGAGGCGGTGAGCGCGATCTCGGCGACCTTCCCGGGGATCGACCGTGACGTCGCGGTCACGGGGGCGCTCCTGCACGACATCGGCAAGCTCGAGGCCTACGCCGAGCAGGGACACTCGATCGACCTCACAGACGCCGGGCGCCTCTTGGGTGAGATCCCCCTCGGCTACTACCGCATCCGCCGCGCGATCGAGGAGATCGAGGGCTTCCCGAGGGGGCTCGCGCAGGAGATCCTCCACATCATCCTCTCCCACCACGGCGCCCTCGAGCACGGCTCCCCCGTCGTGCCCTGCACGCGCGAGGCGACCCTCGTGCACATGATCGATAACCTCGGTGGGCGTCTCGGGAGCTTCGACCGCCTGGAGAAGGAGCTCCCCGCGGGCGAGCGCTGGTCGGGCTTCGACCGGGCCCTCGAGTCCTTCGCCTTCTTCCCCGCCACCTCGGAGGAGCTCTCGCGGCGGCCCCTCGCGGAGCCCGTCGGCGCCGTGCTCGAGGCGGCCTGAAAGCACGCAAATTGCGGAGCGCGCCGGAGCTGCGCGGACGCCGTATCCCAAGCGATCCCTATGGTTTGGAGGGTGGCGAAGGACACCGAGAAGCTCATCCGACAGCTGTCGCTGATCTCCTACCTGATGGCCGAGCGCCGGCCCGTCACGGCGCTCGAGATCCGGCGCGACGTCGAGGGGTACAGCACGATGAACGAGGACGCCTTCGCGCGGCGCTTCTACGCCGACCGCGCCGAGCTCGACTCACTCGGGATCCAGCTCACCGTCGAGCGTCCCGCGGACGCCGCGGCCGAGCAGGAGAACTACTCCCTGCGCTCGGAGAACTTTCACCTCCCTCCGATCGAGTTCTCCGACCGCGAGCTCGCCGCCCTCCAGACCGCCCTGCAGCTCCTCGACGGCGAGTTCGCCTACGCGGAGCCCCTCCGGCTCGCCCTCCAGCAGATCACCTGGGGGCGCCCGAGCCCGCTGCGCGCCCCCCGGCAGCGCTCGGTCGCGCTCGGCATCAC
>DASZFE010000322.1:0-3443 GCA_035940155.1 Solirubrobacteraceae bacterium
CTACGAGACGCGCCTGCTCGAGCGTTCGCTGGCCTGAGGCGCGTGGGGTCTTCGACGCTCGACCGCTGCCGCGTCCGGGACAGGTAGGATGAGTCAAGGACGAATGCGGCGGATCGACGAGGCGATCCGCGAGGTGATCGGCGAGGCGCTCGCCGGCGAGCTGAAGGACCCAAGGGTTGGATTCGTGACCGTCACCGATGTCAGGACCAGCGTTGACCTGAGCCACGCGCGCGTGTACGTGAGCGTCCTCGGCGACCCCGAGGAGCGCGAGGAGACGCTCGCGGGCCTGCGGAGCGCGCACGGCTACCTCCAGCACCGCCTCGCCTCGCAGCTGCGCCTGAAGCGCACGCCGACGCTCGCCTTCCACTACGACGACACCGCCGAGCGCGCGCGGCGGATCGAAGGGCTCATGGACGGCGATGCCTGAGAACGGACGCGTGGGCAGCGCACATGGGGGACCCTCGACGCGGGAGCTCGTGCTCGAGCGCATCCGCGAGGACTCGCGCTTTCTGCTGGCCACGCACGAGAACATGGACGGCGACGCGCTCGGCTCGCTCGTGGCGATGCAGGGGCTCCTGAGCGCGCTCGGGAAGGACTCGCGCATTTTCATCGCCGCGGGCGAGCTCCCGCTTCCCCACGAGTACCGCTTCTTCGGGCTCGAGGGTCTCATCCAGACGCCCCCGGGGGACGTCTCCGAGCACACCGTGATCTTCTTGGACTGCGGGAACGTCGACCGCAACTCCGCGGAGCCCCTGCGGGGCGGGGCGCACCTGATCAACATCGACCACCACCACGACAACACCCACTTCGGGAGCATCGACCACGTCGTCCCCGAAGCGTCGAGCACGGCGGAGATCGTCTGGGACCTCGCCCGCGACCTGGGGGTCACGCCGACGGTCGCGATGGCGCAGGCGCTCTACGTCGGGCTGATCACCGACACGGGGCGCTTCATGTACGAGAACACGACCCCGCGGGCCCACCAGATGGCCGCCGCGCTGATCGAGGCGGGGGTTGATGTGCAGGGGATCTACCGGCGCCTCTTCGAGGAGCTCCCCTTCGCAAAGCTCCTCCTGCTCGCGCGGGGGCTCTCCCGGGTGGAGCGCTTTGACTTGGGCGAGCTGACGATCGCGTCGCTCAGCGCGGAGGATTTCCGCGAGGCGGGCGCCGAAGAGAGCTACTCGGAGGGGATCATCGACCACCTGCGCTCCGTCCAGGGCACGAAGGTCGCGGCGCTCGTGCGCGAGCTCACCGCGGAGGACCGCCGCGGCGAACGCAAGGTCTCCCTGCGCGCCGTCGACGACGACGTCGACGTCTCGATGATCGCGCGCGCGCGGGGCGGGGGAGGGCACCGCCGCGCGGCCGGGTTCTCCACGTCCCTGGAGCCCCCGGAGCTGATCGAGTTCCTGCGCCGCGAGATCGCCGCCCAGCTGCACCCCGCGCCGACGCCCGCGTGAGCACGCCCGTCGAGGGCCCTTCACCGTCGGAGGGACCCCGCGAGGGGGTCTCACCGCCCAAGGGGCCGGTCGAGGGCGTCTTCCTGATCGACAAGCCCGCGGGGGTCACCTCCCACGACGTCGTGGCCGCGGTCCGATGGGCGCTCGGGGGGGCGAAGACCGGGCACGCGGGGACCCTCGACCCGTTCGCGACGGGCCTGTTGCTCGTGCTGGTGGGGCGCGCCACGCGCATCCAGGACAGGCTGATGGGCCTCCCGAAGCGCTACGAGGTCCTCGCGCGCCTGGGGGCGCTCTCGAGCACGGGGGACCCCGAGGGGGAGATCACCGAGACCGGGCGCGTACCGCCCGATCCGCCCCCGCTCCCGCTCGGGGAGATCCGCCAGCGCCCCCCGATCTACTCGGCGGTGAAGATCGAAGGCGAGCGCGCCTACCGGCGGGCGCGGCGGGGCGAGAGCTTTCAGACGTCCGAGCGCGAGGTCACGATCCGCCGCTTCCAGGAGCTCTGGCGCGAGGAGGGGCGCGCGGCGTACGTGATCGAGTGCTCCTCGGGGACCTACGTGCGCTCCCTGATCGCGGACCTCAACGACGCCTACTGCGAGGAGCTCCGCCGCACCGCGATCGGCCCCTTCGAGGTCCGCGAGGCGATCGCCCCGCCCCGCCGTGGGGAGCCCTGGGAGCACCCCACGCCACTCACGATCGAGCAGGCCCTCGGGGCCCTGCCGTAGGCTTCCGGCCGTGCAGATCACCCGCCTGCCCCTCTCCCCGGAGGAGGGGGACGTCGAGCGCCGCGACCGCGAGGTCGCCGTGGGGACCTTCGACGGCGTGCACCTCGGGCACCGCGAGGTCATCCGGGGCGCGGACAGCGTACTCACGTTCGATCCGCACCCCGCGACGGTCCTCACGCCGCAGCGCGCCCCGCGGCTGCTGACGAGCCTGGAGCGCAAGGCCGAGCTGATCGCCGGGCTCGGGGTGCGCGAGCTGATCGTGATCCCCTTCGACGCGGCCTTCGCGCAGCGCAGCGCGGAGGAGTTCATCGAGGGGGTGCTCCTGGGGACCCTCCGTGCGAGGCGGGTCTCGGTGGGCGCGAACTTCCACTTCGGCCGCCGCGCGCAGGGCTCCCCGGCGATGCTCCTCGCGCAGGGGCGCCTCTCGACGACCGTCCACGAGCTGCTCGAGATCGACGGCGAGGTCGTCTCCTCCAGCCGCATCCGCGAGCTGGTCCTCGCCGGTGAGGTCGCGCGGGCCGGGGAGCTCCTCGGGGCGCCCCTGCGGATCGAAGGGGAGGTCCTCCACGGCGACCGGCGCGGGCGCGAGCTGGGGTTCCCGACCGCGAACCTCCTCCCGGACCCGCGGATGGCGACCCCCGCGCGCGGCGTCTACGCGTGCCTCGCCCCGGGGGGGCCGAAGCCGGGTGACACGCGCCTTCGGCGCGAGTCCCCGTTTCGGCCAGCGGCGGTGAACATCGGCGTGCGCCCGACCTTCCAGACCGATGGGGGCGAGCTGATCGAGGCGCACCTGATCGACTTCTCCGGGGAGCTCTACGGGGAGCGGCTCAAACTGGACTTCATCGCCCGCCTGCGCGAGGAGCGGCGCTTTGAGAGCGCGCAGGCGCTGATCGAGCAGATGCGTCTCGACGTGCAAGAGGCCCGTGCCCTCGCGGGCGCTTGGACGGGTTCTGCTACGGTTCCGGACCCATGACGATGACCGCAGAGCGCAAGCGCGAGCTCGCCGCGAGGTTCGGCGCCAACGAGAAGGACACCGGCAACACGAAGGTCCAGGTGGCCCTCCTGACCGAGCGCATCAACCACCTCACCGAGCACCTGCGCGAGCAGAATAAGGACCACCACTCCCGGCGGGGCCTGTTGATGCTCGTGGGACGCCGTCGGCGCTTCCTGGAATACATGCAGCGCCGCGACCTCGAGGGGTATCGCTCGTTAATCAAGGAGCTGGGGCTCCGCAAGTAAGACGATGGGCGTCCTCGGTCCCGGC
>DASZFE010000323.1:0-4382 GCA_035940155.1 Solirubrobacteraceae bacterium
GCCTCGCCCTCGACGTCCATCTTGATGACCTGCGTCAGCGAGGGCATCCCGAGGTGCTCGGCGACGAGCTCCCCACCCTCTACGCGCACGCCCGTGACCTCCATTGCCACGCCCGCCCCCAGCCGTGCTGCGAGTCCGGCGCCGATCTCGAAGCCCAGGAGGCCCCCGCCGAAGAGCGCGTACTTGTAGCCCCCGTCGGCGATCGCCCTGCCCATCGCGTCCACGACGGGCTGCGCGAGCCCCTCGGGGCCCTCCGCGACGAGGACCTTCTTCGCGCCGTAGGCCCCGAGCGAGCCCGCGAGGTCGTGGGGGACGCCCTCCCCGACGAGGATCGCGTGCGCCTCGCCCCCGAGCTGCGCGGCCAGGCGCGCGCCCTCGGAGACCGCGCCCAGCGAGTTCTTGTTGATCGCGCCCTCGTAGTGGAGCGCGTAGATGAGGATGTTCGCCATCTTCAGATCAGTCCTTCCTAGATGAGCTTGCGCTCGTCGAGCCAGGCGACGATCTTCTCGACCGTCTCGGCGGTGTCCTCGTCCTCGATGATCTCCCCCGCGGCCTTCGCGGGAGGGGCCTTCGCGGCCACCCACTGCGCGGCGGAGTTCTCCCCGCCGACCTTCGCGGCGTCGATCCCGACGTCTGCGGTGGCGACCGTGTCGAGGGGCTTCTTCTTCGCGCCCATGATCGCCTTCAGCGAGGGGTAGCGCGGCTCGTTGATCGCGTCCCCCACGGAGATCACCGCGGGGAGGCTCACCTGGACGGTGTCGTAGCCGTACTCGGCCTGGCGCTCGCAGCGCAGGGCCTCGCCCTCGACGTCCATCTTGATGACCTGCGTCAGCGAGGGCATCCCGAGGTGCTCGGCGACGACCGCCCCGATCGTGTAGCACTCGCCGTCGTCCGACTGCTGGCCGAGCAGCACCAGGTTGGGCCGCTCACGCTCGAGCGTCTTCGCCAGCGCGTAGCCCGTCGCCGCGACGTCCGAGCCCGCCACGGCCTCGTCGCAGAGGTGCACCGAGCGATCGGCGCCGAGCGAGACGGCCTTGTGGAGCGCGCGCACCGCGCTCTCGGGACCCATCGTGACGGCGACGATCTCCTCGACGGGCGCGACGCCCCCCTCGCGGATCTGCATCGCGGCCTCGATCGCGTGCGTGTCATACGGGTTCAGGTTCTTCTCCCCGCTGCGGTCCATGCGCCCCGTCGAGGGGTCGATCCGCTTCTCGACGGCGGCGTCCGGGACCTCCTTCACCAGGACGCATATCTTCATTTAAAGGCAACTCCTTCAGGGATTGACCCGGCAATCCTACCTGGTTCGCCGGAAGATTGACTGACGAGTCAATCGGTCGGGACGCCGGCGCGGATGAAGTCCACGATCGCCCCCGTGGGGGCGCCCGGGGTGAAGATCTCCGCGACCCCGAGCTCCTTCAGCTTGGGGATGTCTTCGGGGGGGATCGTCCCGCCGAGGGTGACGAGGACGTCGGTGACGCCCTCCGCGCGCAGGAGCTCGAGGATGCGTGGGACGAGGGTCATGTGGGCCCCGGAGAGGATCGAGAGGCCCACGGCGTCGGCGTCCTCCTGGATGACCGTCTCGACGATCTGCTCGGGGGTCTGGTGCAGGCCCGTGTAGATCACCTCCATCCCCGCGTCCCGGAGCGCCCGCGCGATGATCTTCGCGCCGCGATCGTGCCCGTCGAGGCCGGGCTTGGCGACGACGACGCGGATCTTGCTCTTGGTCTCGGGCGTCGGCGTTGACATCGTTCTCGGATCTCGGGGGAGGGTGCGGCCGCAGGGGAGTCTAGGCGGAGCGGGAGAGAACTCTACTTCCGAGGCTCCCGAGCGTCGCCGCGCCCGCCGCCGCGGTCGCGGCGGCGCCGAGGACCTTCAGGCGCCGGCCGAGGCGATCCAGGCGCACGATCTCCCACTCCTCCTCCAGGGCGACGCGTTCGAGGTCGCGGTCGGGGTTGACCGCAACGGGGTGCCCGACGGCGCGGAGCATCGGCAGGTCGGACTCGGAGTCCGAGTAGGCCCAGGAGTCCGCGAGGTCGATCCGCTCGCGCTCGGCCAGGGCGCGCATCGCCACGACCTTCCCCTCGCGGTAGTTGAAGGGCCCGTCGGCCCGCCCGGTGTAGCGCCCCTCGACGACCTCCAGGCAGGAGCCGAGGCCGCCGTCGAAGGCGAGGACGTGGGAGAGGAGGTTCGCCATCTCTTGCGAGGCGGCGGTCACGATGTAGACGCCCCGGCCCGCGTCCTGGTGGGCGTAGGCCCGCGCGAGCATCTCCGGGTAGAGCCGCGGGAGGACGCCCGCGAGGACCCGCGGGGCGAGGCGCTCCATCTCACGCACGGGCACCCCCGCGATCATCTCTCCGACCCGTCGGCGCACCTCCTCGGCCCAGCCGTCGGTGGATCCGTGCAGGCGGAACTTGAGGTTCTCAAAGACGTCCTTGGCGAGGCGCCCGCGGGAGATCATCCCCGTCTCGAAGGCCGCCCGGGCGAAGAAGATCCCCGAGGAGCCCGCCATCATCGTGCGGTCCAGATCGAAGAAGGCCGCCGCCCGCGGCACGCTGCCGGCGCCGGCCATCGATCCTCAGACCTTCAGGATCACCGCGTCGCCCTGGCCCCCACCCGAGCAGATCGCAGCACAGCCGAGGCCCCCGCCACGGCGGCGGAGCTCGTGGACGAGCGCCCCGAGGATCCGCGCCCCGGAGGCCCCGATCGGGTGCCCCAGCGCGACGGCGCCCCCGTTGACGTTCACCCGGTCCTCCTCGATCCCGAGAACGCGGATGGAGTTCAACGTGACCGAGGCGAAGGCCTCGTTGATCTCCCAGAGGTCGATGTCGCCCGGCTGCAGGCCCGCCTTCTGAAGGGCCTTCTTCGCGGCCGAGGCGGGGGTGCGGGCGAGGTAGGCGAACTCGTCCGCCGACTGCGCGTGCGCGACGATCTCACCCAGCGCCTCATGCCCGTTGGCCTGGGCCCACTCCTCGGAGGAGAGCACCAGCGCGCCGCCGGCGTCGTTGACGCCGGGCGAGTTGCCCGCGGTGTGGGTGCCCTCCTTGCCGACGAGGCCGGGGAGCTTGGCGAGCGCCTCCAGCGAGGTGTCGCGGCGCGGAGCCTCGTCGACCTCCACCACGGTGTCGGGACGGTTGGGCCGATTACTCCTGACGGTGACGGGGACGATCTCCTCGGCCAGGCGACCCTCGTCGGCGGCGGCCAGCGCTCGCTCGTGCGAGCGCAGCGCCCAGCGGTCGAGGTCGGCGCGCGTCATCTCCAGCTCGTCCCCGACCTCGGTGGCCTCGACGTACATCTGCTTGCCCGAGAAGGGGTTGGTGAGCCCGTCGTGGACCATCGCGTCGAGCGCCTTGACGTCGCCCATGCGAAAGCCGAAGCGCGCGCCCGGGAGCAGGTAGGGGGCCTTCGACATTGACTCCATGCCGCCACCCACGCCCACGTTGACGTCCCCGGCGCGGATGGCCTGGTCGAGCAGCACGCACGCGCGCACCCCCGAGGCGCAGACCTTGTTGATCGTCTCCGAGGAGACCTCCTTGGGGATCCCGGCCTTGATCTGGGCCTGGCGGGACGGGATCTGCCCCTGCCCGGCCTGGAGGACCTGGCCCATGACGACGTGCTCGACCTGCTCGGGCTCGACTCCCGCGCGCTGGAGGGCCGCCTCGATCGCGACCGCCCCGAGCTCGGTGGCCTGGAGGGTTGACAGTCCGCCGCCCATCTTCCCGATCGGGGTGCGCGCGGTGCCGAGGATCACGGTTTTGGGCATCTAAATGGACTCTCCTGGAGGTTGGTGGAAATGTTGCAAGAGCTCGACCGACGCTGGCCGGAGAACCCGCATCCTACCGGGCCGGGTATCGTGGCCGCCCACATGCTCACCTCATCCACGACCCAAGCCCCCTCCGAGACCGACGCCGACACCGAGGCGCTGGGCCTCTTCGCGGGCGAGGACCTCCCCGCCGACGCGCCCCCGGAGCTCGCGGAGCTGATCGCGGCGGGCGAGGCCCGGAGCTCCTTCAAGGCCCTCGCGCTCGCGCATATAGATCAGAAACGCCGGCTCCTCGTCGGGCTGGGCTCCCGGGCGGACTTCACCCCCGAGCGGGCCCGGGTCGCGGCCGCGACCGCGTGCGCGCGCGCGCAGGAGATCTCGACCCGGACCCTCTGCTGGCGGGTCCCCGCGGGCTGCGGCCCTGAGATCGCCGCGGCCCTGGTCGAGGGGACGATCCTCGCGGCCTACCGCTTCGAGCGCCACAAATCCAAGTCCTCGGAGGACGATCCCGACGCGCCTCCGAAGATCGAACGCCTGATAGTCGCGGCCGCGGGCGGGGATGAGTCTCTTTCAGTCGCGAGCGCGGGCCAGGGGGCAGACGGAGAGGCCCCCGGGACCGCGT
>DASZFE010000324.1:0-2952 GCA_035940155.1 Solirubrobacteraceae bacterium
GGAGTACATAGCTCGGGGAAACTTCATCTACCCACCGGCGGGCGCGATCCGCCTGACGACCGACCTGTTCTCGTACTGCCGCGAGAACATCCCCAGTTGGAACACGATCTCGATCTCCGGGTACCACTTCCGCGAGAAGGGCTGCTCGGCCGTGCAGGAGGTCGCCTTCACGCTCTCCTCCGGGATCGCCTACGTGCAGGCCGCCATCGAGAAGGGCCTCGACGTCGATGACTTCGCCCCCCGGCTGGCCTTCTTCTTCAACGGCCACAACAACGTCTTCCAGGAGGTCGCGAAGTTCCGCGCCGCGCGGCGCATGTGGGCGCGGATCATGCGCGAGCGCTTCGGCGCCACGAACCCCAAGGCGCTGATGCTCCGCTTCCACACCCAGACCGGGGGCGTCACCCTCACCGCGCAGCAGCCCGAGAACAACATCGTCCGCGTCGCGCTGCAGGGCTTCGCCGCGGTATGCGGCGGCACGCAGTCCCTGCACACCAACGGCTTCGACGAGGCCCTGGCGCTGCCGACCGAGCGCGCCGCGAAGATCGCCCTGCGGACCCAGCAGATCCTCGCGCACGAGTCCGGCGCCGCCGACACCGTCGACCCCTTCGCGGGCTCCTACTTCGTTGAGGCGCTCACTGACGAGATCGAGAGCCGCGCGAACGAGCTCATCGCGAAGGTCGACTCCCTCGGTGGCTCCGTCAACGCGATCGAGTTCATCACCGGCGAGATCGACGAGTCCGCCTGGGGCTACCAGGAGCGCTACCGCCTCGGGCAGGACATCGTCGTCGGCGTGAACAAGTACGAGGAGGAGGACATCGAGGTCCCCGACCTCCTCCGCGTCGATCCCGAGTCAGAGCGCGAACAGCTCGACCGCCTCGCCGCCTTCAAGGCCGCCCGCGACCACGCGCTCGTCGAGCGGCGCCTGGAGGAGCTCCGCGCGCAGGCGCGCGGCTCGGAGAACCTGCTTCCCGCGATCCGCCAGGCCCTCAAGGACCGCTGCTCGATCGGCGAGGTCTGCGGCGCCATGCAGGACGTCTTCGGGAAGTACGCGCCGACGTTCTGAGCCGCCGAACGCGCTTCCGCCGAACGCGCGGATAGGGTCCGCTCGTGGCTCCCCCGGCCGTCACCTTCTACACGATCGTCCTCGCGGTCCACATCATCGCCGTGGTGGTCGCCTTCGGCGTCACCTTCGCCTACCCCGTGATGTACGCCGTCGGCGTGCGCATGGAGCCGCACGCGATGCCGGCGCTCCACCGCATCCAGGATCACGTCGGCAAGCGCGTCATCTCCCCCGGCATGGTCCTCGTGCTCGCGGCGGGCGTCTACCTGGCCAGCAAGCTGAGCGTGTGGAGCGACTTCTACGTGCAATGGGGCTTCGGCGCGATCATCGTGCTCGGAGGACTCGGCGGCGCGTTCTTCTCGCCACGCGAGCGGCGCCTGGCGAAGCTGGCCGAGCGGGACATCGCCGCGAGCGGCGAAGGCGAGATCGTCTTTAGCGAGGAGTACAGGGCGCTCAGGCGGCAGGTCCTCACTGTCGGGCTGCTCGCCAACGCGCTCGTCCTGGTCACGATCTACTTCATGGTCGCCCAGACGGGCGCCTAGAGACTCTGAAGACGATCTCGCCGGTCTCGGGCCGCGGCCTTCCGCTACGGCCCTTCCGCGATACCCTGGAAAATCGATGAGCGACGGGTATCGGATAGCGGTCGTCGGCGCCACCGGACAGGTCGGCACGCTGATGCTGCGCCTCCTGCGCGAGCGCGAGTTTCCCGCGCGCGAGATCGTCCCCTTTGCCTCCGAGCGCTCCACCGGGCGGAAGATCGAGGGCGTCGGGACCGTCCAGCCGCTCACCGAGCAGACCATCCAGGGCTTCGACCTCGCCCTCTTCTCCGCCGGCGGGAGCACCTCCGGGGAGTGGGCTCCTCGCTTCGTCGAGGCCGGTGCCGTCGTCGTCGACAACTCCTCCCGCTGGCGCATGCAGGAGGACGTCCCCCTCGTCGTCTCCGAGGTCAACCCCGACGCCCTCGACCGCCACCACGGGATCATCGCCAACCCCAACTGCTCCACCATGCAGATGGTCGTCGCCCTCAAGCCCCTCCACGACGCCGCCGGGATCGAGCGCCTCGTCATCTCCACCTACCAGGCCGTCTCCGGCACCGGCAAGCGCGCCGTCGACGAGCTCCTCGACCAGAGCCATGCGCTCCTCCACGGGCGCGAGATTGAGGCCCCCGAGTCCTACGCCCACCAGATCGCCTTCAACGCACTCCCCCACGCCGGCTCCTTCGCCGAGGGCGAGGACCACACCGACGAGGAGCGCAAGCTCATCAACGAGACCCGCAAGATCCTCGAAGACCCCGAGATCGCGATCAGCGCCACCTGCGTCCGCGTCCCCGTCCTCATCGGACACTCCGAGGCCGTCAACGTCCAGACCCGCCGGGACCTCTCCCCCGAGCGCGCCCGCGAGCTCCTCCGCGCCGCCCCCGGCGTCACCGTCCTCGACGACCCCGCCGAGGCCCTCTACCCGCTCGCGATCCACGCCGCCGAACAGGACGACGTCTTCGTCGGGCGCATCCGCCGCGACCCCGGCCACGAGCGCGCCCTCGACCTCTGGATCGTCGCCGACAACCTCCGCAAGGGCGCCGCCACCAACGCCGTCCAGCTCGCCGAGCTCCTTCACCATCGGGGCCTCCTCGGCGTCGGACAGGCGCACTCCGCCGTCTGAGATCCCCCCGCGCACCCCTTGTGCGCATCCGCACGCTGAAGGAGTCCCGCGCGCGCGCGCGAACTCGTCAGCATGGCCGCCGAAGTCGAACGCACCCTCGTCAAGTCCCCACCCGAGCTCTGGGCCGAGCTCTCCAACCCCGCCTCCCTCGCCCGCCACCTCGGCGAGCTCGGGCCCATCCGCATCCTCCGCACCGACCCCGAGCGCACCGTCGAGTGGGCCGCCCCCCACCT
>DASZFE010000325.1:0-1828 GCA_035940155.1 Solirubrobacteraceae bacterium
ACCGTAGGCCCAGCCCCCGAGATCGTCGCGCCGAGGGCCCCCAGCTCACGGGCCCGCGACGCCAGCTCATAGGAGCGCGGAAAGAGCGAAGCACGACGGGACTGGTGCAGACGGTCCTGCAGGCCACGGGCGACCAGGTCCCAATCACCACGCGCAAGCCCGAGCATCAGCAGAGAGGCGTGCGCGACGTTGAAGACCGCCTCCCCCATCGGCACCTCGACGGGGAGCGCCGCGCGCGCCGCCTTCGTGCGGACGGGCTCCTCGGGGACCACCAGCAGCGCCTCCAGGCCCGTCGGCGGATCGAAGCGCACCGCCTCACCGTCCGCGCAGACCACGAAGCCGCCCAGCAGCGCCGCGGCGACGTTGTCCGGGTGGCCCTCCACCTCGGTCGCGAGCGCCAGCAGGTCCGCGTCCAGCTCGAAGAGGTGATCGGCCGCGAGCAGGCCCGCGACGATCGCCGCCGCGCTCGAGCCCAGGCCACCGGACAAGGGGATCTCCGAGGAGATCCGGAACTCGAAGCCATCTGCGGGGTGCAGACGCTCGAATGCCCGAACGCACAGGTTCTCCCGGCCACGCGAGATCGGCAGGTCGGTCTCAATTGAAAAACGGCCCGTCTCGCGGACCTCCAGCTCCATGTGCAGCGACAGCGCCGCCGCCATGCAGTCGAAGCCCGGCCCCAGGTTCGCCGAGGAGGCCGGCACGCGCACCAGGCGCCTGCGAATCACCCCGGAACGGCCTCCCCCAGCACCGCCTCCTCGAGCGCCCCCAGCTCCGCCGGAGAGCGGATCGTCACGCCGTCGTTGTGCTCGATCGCCGTCTGCGGGTCCTTCAGGCCGCGGCCCGTCAGCACGCACACCACCCGCGCGGCGCCGTCGGGGCCGTATTTCAACAGGCCCGCCACCGACGCCGCCGAGGCCGGCTCGCAGAAGATCCCTTCCCTGGAGGCCAGCAGGCGGTAGGCCGCGAGGATCTCCGCGTCGCTCACCGCCCGGATCGCGCCCCGCGACTGCGTCATCGCCGCCATCGCGTCCTCCCAGCGCGCCGGGTTGCCGATCCTGATCGCCGTCGCCACCGTCTCGGGATGCTCCACCACGTGCCCCAGCACCAGCGGTGCGGCGCCCTCGGCCTGCATCCCGTACAGCCGCGGCGCCGCCCCCATCTCGCTGAAGCCCCGCCAGTAGGAGGTCACGTTCCCCGCGTTCCCCACCGGGATGAACAGCGCGTCCGGACCCTCCCCGAGGCTTTCCACGATCTCGAACGCCGCCGTCTTCTGGCCTTCGATGCGGAACTCGTTCACCGAGTTCACCAGCGCGATCGGGTGGCGGTCCGCCAGCTCCCGCACCAGCGTCAGCGCGTCGTCGAAGCTCCCGTCCAGCGCGATCACCCGCGCGCCGTGGATTAGCACCTGGGCCATCTTCCCCTGCGCGATCTTCCCCTCCGGCACGATCACCGCGCACGTGACCCCCGCCCGCGCCGCGTACGCCGCCGCGCTCGCCGCCGTGTTCCCCGTCGACGCGCAGATCACCGCCTTCGCGCCCTCGCGGACCGCCGCGGAGACCGCGCACGTCATCCCCCGGTCCTTGAACGACCCCGTCGGGTTCGCCCCCTCCAGCTTCAGCAGCACCTCCGCGCCCGCGAGCTCGCTCAGGGCGGGGGCGAGCAGCAGAGGCGTCGAGCCCTCCTGCAGGCTCACCAGCGGGTCGCCCTCCGCGAACGGCAGCCGCTCGCGGAAGCGCTCGATCAGCGGCACGTGACGCCTCGTCCTCTCAGGCCCGTCCATCTCAACCAAACTCCTCTTCGATCACCCTGATCGCCCGTGGCTCCGAGC
>DASZFE010000326.1:0-5163 GCA_035940155.1 Solirubrobacteraceae bacterium
ACACCCTCCGCGAGCTCCCGTCCGCGGACGTCGTCTACGCCCTGCGGATGCAGCGTGAGCGGATGACCGAGGCCTGGGTGCCCTCGCTGCGGGAGTACACGGCCTGGTACCAGATCAACGGACGGCGCCTGGGGCCGCGGCAGGTCCTGATGCACCCGGGGCCGGTGAACCGCGGGGTGGAGCTCTCCGGCGAGGTCGTGGACTCCCCGCAGGCCGTCATCACCGCCCAGGTCGAAGCGGGGATCGTCGTGCGGATGGCGGTCCTCTTCGAGCTCCTCTCCGGGACCCCGCTGCGCGGCCCGACCCCCGTACCCGAGCCCCAGCTCGCGTGATGAGCGCCGATCGGCTCCTGCACGGCCCGCACCGACCGGCCGACGTGCTTCTGCGCGACGTCCACGCCTTCGACCCCCGCTCGGAGCTCGACGGGCGCCACGACGTGCGCGTGCGCGAGGGGGTCCTCGCGGAGATCGCCCCCGCGGAGTCCCTGCGCAGCCACGACGGGGAGGAGCTCGTCGAGGGCCGCGGACGGCGCCTGCTGCCCGCCTTCTTCGACCCGCACGTCCACCTGCGCAGCCCCGGGCAGGAGCACAAGGAGGACCTGGAGACGGGGACGCGCGCGGCGGCCGCGGGGGGCTTCGGGGCGGTGATCGCGATGCCGAACACGAACCCGGTGATCGACTCCCCGCCACTGTTGCGCTCCCTGCGCGACGCGGCGGCGCGCGAGGCGCGGGTGCCCGTGGGCTTCCTCCCCGCGATCACCCGTGGCCTGGAAGGCAACGAGCTGACCGAGATGGCCGAGCTGCGCGAGGAGGGCGCGCTGGGGTTCACCGACGACGGTCGCCCGGTCGCGGGCGCGGGGGTGCTGCGCAAGGCCCTGCAGTACCAGCGGCTCTGCGGCGGGGTCCTCGCGCTGCACGAGGAGGACCCGACGCTCTCGCGCGGGGGGGCGATGAACGAGGGGCCGGTGAGCACGGCGCTGGGGATCGGGGGGATTCCGACGGTGAGCGAGTCCACGATGGTCGCGCGCGATGCGACCCTCGCGGGGTACGAGGAGGGCCGCGTTCACTTCCAGCATTTGAGTTGCGTGGATTCCGTCCAGGCCCTCGCGGCCGCGAGAGCGCGGGGGTGGCGGGTGAGCGCGGAGGTGACCCCCCACCACCTCCTGCTCACCGAGGAGGCGGTGCGGACGCTCGACACCCGGATGAAGATGAACCCGCCCCTCACCACCGAGATCGACCGCCTCGCGCTCGTGGAGGCGCTGCGCTCGGGCGTGATCGACTGCGTCGCGACCGACCACGCCCCCCACGCGCGCGAGGAGAAGGAGGTTCCCTTCGAGCAGGCCCCGATGGGCACGACGGGCCTCGAGACGGCCTTCGCGGCGCTCTACACCGAGCTGGTCCTCCCCGGCGTCCTCGACCTGGGGGTGCTCGTGGAAAGGATGACCGCGGGCGCGGCCCTCTTCGAGCTTTCCACCCCGCGGATCGCGGTCGGGGAGGCGGCGAACCTCACGATGATCGACCTCGACGCGGAGTGGATCGCGGGCGAGCACGGCTGGGAGAGCCGCTCCGACAGCTGCTGCTTCGCCGGGCGGCGCCTGCACGGGCGGGTGCTCCTGACGATCGCCGCGGGCGCCGTCGCCTACAGAGAGCGGGCCTTCTCGGTGGTCGCGGCATGAGCCTGTTGCAGCGCTCACGCACGTCGCTCGTGGTCGTGGACGTCCAGGAAGGCTTCCGCCGCTATGACTCCTTCTCCGCGGTGGCCGATGCGTGCGCGAAGCTCGTGCAGGGCGCGCGGATCCTCGGGGTGCCGACGGTCGTCAGCGAGCAGTACCCCCGGGGGCTCGGCGCGACGGCTCCGGAGGTCGGCCTGGAGGAGGAGCCGCGGATCGAGAAGACGGTTTTCTCCGCGGCGCGCGCGGAGGGCTTCTTCGAGCGCTCGGGGATCGGCGAGGAGGGGCGCGATCAGGTGGTGGTGTGCGGGATCGAGACCCACGTGTGCGTCTCACAGACCGTTCATGACCTGCTCGGGCGGGGCCTTCAGGTCCACGTCCCCGCCGACGCGGTGGCCTCGCGCCACGCGCTCGACTACGAGCGCGGCCTCGAGCGTCTGGAGCGCGCGGGGGCCGTGGTGAGCAGCGTGGAGGCGGTCCTCTTCGAGCTGCTGGAGCGCGCAGGCACGCCCGAGTTCAAGTCCGTGCAGGGACTGATCATCTGATGAGCGCCTACGTGCTGCTGGAGGACGGGCGGCGCTTTGACGGGGAGGCGTGCGCGGCCGAGGGACACGCGGTCGGCGAGGTGGTGTTCACGACGGGGATGTCGGGGTATCAGGAGTCGATGAGCGACCCGTCGTTTGCGGGGCAGTTGATCACGTTCACCTACCCGCACATCGGCAACTACGGGGTGAGCGCGGAGGCGATGGAGTCCGAGCGGGTGTGGGCGCGGGCGGCGATCATGCGGGAGGCGATCAACCGCGAGGACGCGCCGGGGACGGAGAGGGGCTGGCTCGATTGGCTACAGGACTGCGGGGTGCCGGGGATCAGCGGGGTGGACACGCGCTCGCTGGTGCTGCACATCCGTGAGGCGGGGGCGATGCGCGGGGGGGTCTTCCCGGAGGAGATGCCCGAGTCGCGTGCGCGGGAGCTGATCGCGGCGGAGCCGACGATGCTCGGGCAGGACCTCACCAGAGAGGTGACGCCCGGCGAGGTGACACACCACGGCAGCGGCGCGGGGCCGCGAATCGCGGTGCTCGACACGGGGATCAAGGGCTCGATCGTGCGGGAGCTGACGGCGCGGGGGGCGCGGGTGGCGCTGCACCCTTGCACGAGCGGCGCCGAGGAGCTGCTTGCGGACGGCCCCGACGCGATCTTTCTCTCCAACGGCCCGGGCGACCCGGCCGCCCTGGACGGGATCGTGGCGACGGTGCGGGAGCTGATCGGCAAGCGCCCGGTGTGGGGGATCTGCCTCGGCCACCAGCTCCTCTGCCGGGCGCTGGGCCTGGAGACCTTTAAGCTCCCCTTCGGGCACCGGGGGGCTAACCACCCGGTGAAGGATCTGCAGACGGGGCGCGTGGAGATCACCTCCCAGAACCACGGCTTCGCGGTCCTCGGCCCGGGCGGCGAGCATAAGATCGAGAGCTCCGAGCCGGTGCGCTGGGAGACGGACTTCGGCGGGGCGGCGCTCTCGCACGTGAACCTCTACGACCGCACGGTCGAGGGCCTGGAGCTCCTGGACGTCCCGGGTGGCTCGGTGCAGTACCACCCGGAGGCGGGTCCGGGGCCGCACGACAGCCTCTACCTCTTCGACCGCTTCCTCCAGCGAATAGCTGGAGAGAAGGGCCGGCGAAGCCGGTCCGGTCAAGGCCGCCACGAGGGCGGCCCTCGACGTCCAGACGACGGGCTGGATGCCCGGCGGGGGTGACCAGTGCCGCGGCGTGAGGACATCAAACGGATCCTGATCCTCGGCTCGGGGCCGATCGTGATCGGGCAGGCGGCGGAGTTCGACTACTCCGGCGTGCAGGCCTGCAAGGTGCTGCGGGAGGAGGGCTACGAGGTGGTGCTCGTGAACTCGAACCCGGCGACGATCATGACCGACCCGGAGCTCGCGGACGCGACGTACGTGGAGCCGCTGCTGCCGGGGCCGGTGCGCCAGGTGATCGAACGGGAGCGCCCGGACGCGCTGCTGCCGACGCTCGGGGGGCAGACGGCCCTGAACCTCGCCAAGGCCCTGCACGACGACGGCACCCTGGAGCGCCTGGGGGTGGAGCTGATCGGGGCCGACTACGGGGCGATCGCACGCGCCGAGGACAGGGAGCTGTTCCGCGCGACGATGGAGGGGGCGGGCCTGCGGATGCCCGAGAGCGCGATTGCGACGAGTGTCGAGAGGGGCATTGCGGAGCTCTCGAGAATCGGGCTCCCGTGCATCGTGCGCCCGGCCTTCACGCTGGGGGGCCGCGGAGGCGGGATCGCGCGCTCGCCAGAGGAGTTCCGGCGGATCCTCGCCCGCGGGATCGAGGCCTCGCCGATCGGGCAGGTCCTGCTCGACCAGTCGGTGCTCGGCTGGGGGGAGTTCGAGCTGGAGGTGATGCGCGACCGCGCGGACAACGTGGTGATCGTGTGCTCGATCGAGAACGTCGACCCGATGGGGGTGCACACGGGGGACTCCGTGACGGTGGCCCCGCAGCAAACCCTCACCGACCGCCTCTACCAGCGCGTGCGCGACCAGGCGATCACGGTGATCCGCGCGGTGGGCGTGGAGACGGGGGGCTCCAACGTGCAGTTCGCCGTGAACCCCCACACGGAGGAGATCCTCGTGATCGAGATGAACCCGCGGGTCTCCCGCTCCTCCGCCCTGGCCTCCAAGGCGACGGGCTTCCCGATCGCGAAGATCGCCGCGCGCCTCGCCGTGGGGTACCTCCTGGAGGAGATCGACAACGACATCACCGGGGTCACCCCCGCGTGCTTTGAGCCCACGATCGACTACGTGGTGGTGAAGTGGCCGCGGTTCGCCTTCGAGAAGTTCCCCGGGGCCCCCCCCACGCTCTCCACCCACATGAAGTCCGTCGGGGAGGCGATGGCGATCGGGCGGACCTTCGGGCAGGCCTTCGCCAAGGCGCTGCGCTCGCGCGAGCTCGACAAGCCCCCGGATCTCGCCGGGGCGACCGTGGGGGAGATGCTCAAAGGCCTCGAGACCCCCGCCCCGGATCGCTACGAGGCGATCCTCGAGCTCCTGCGCCGCGGGATCGCCATGGAGGAGATCAACGCGCGGACCTCCATCGACCCGTGGTTCCTGCACGAGCTGAAGGCCCTCGCGGAGGACCCCGAGGGACCGTTCACGGGCGTGCGGACCTTCCGCTCGGTGGACACCTGCGCGGGGGAGTTCCCGGCCCGGACCCCCTACCACTACTCGGCCTGGGAGCGCCCCCCCCGGGACGGGGGGGTCCCGGCGCACGAGATCGCCCGCGCCCACGCGCCCGGCCCCGACCGATCCTCCTCGCGCGCCCCCTCGGTGGTGATCCTGGGGGCGGGCCCGAACCGGATCGGGCAGGGGATCGAGTTCGACTACTGCTGCGTGCACGCGGCGATGACGGTGCGGGAGTCGGGCCGGGAGGCGGTGATGATCAACTGCAACCCGGAGACGGTCTCCACCGACTACGACACCTCCGACC
>DASZFE010000327.1:0-12334 GCA_035940155.1 Solirubrobacteraceae bacterium
GCACCCTCCTCTTCGCCGGAGAGCCCTCCCGCTACGGCGACCGCCTCGCCCGCGTGCCCAAGCGCGCCGCGATCACCCTCGCCCCGCTCTGGCGCCGGGCGGTCGGCGCCCGGGCCGCCGCGCCCTGCGACGGAGGGGACCCCGACGCCGCCCTGGAGGGCGTCGTCGACGTCCACGCCTTCGCCCCCGCCGAGCTCTCCACCTTCGCCAAGGACGCCGGCTTCCAGGACGTCCGCGTCATCGGCGAGGAGCTCCTCGCCAACTGGTTCGGCTGGACCAACCGCACCCTCGAGGCCACCGCCGAGCCCGCCGACGTCCCCTGGGGCTGGCGCCAGTACGCCTACCGCGGCTACCTCGCCCTCCAGAAGGTCGACAGCAGCCTCCTGGAGTCCCGGCTCCCCGCCGCCATCTTCTACAACTTGATGATCTCCGCGCGCAAGCCCGGGGCGTAGGCCCGGGCGCGCCCACAAGTCCGCCGCACCCTCCCGGCGGGCGCGGCTCACATAGGCAGCCGGCAGACCCCCTGGGCGACCCTCAGGGTGAAGTCCGCGAGCTCACGCAGGACGTGCGGCTGCTTGGCCGAGTTGTCCGCGAAGCGCACCGTTCCGTCGGGGTCGCGCAAGTAGTAGCTGAGCACCGACCCCGCGCGCGCGGGCAGGGAGAGGTGCGCGGAGGCCGCCGACCGCAGGTCTTCCTGGATCCCCCGCGCCTGGACGAGCAGTTCGTCGGAGATCGCCAGCGGCGGGCCCCCGTTGCAGTGGACCACCCCGCCTTCGTTCACCAGCAGCGTCAGCCGCGCCCCCGGGGCGCTCCCGGAGCGCTGGAGGAGGAAGAGATCCGCCGAGGTAAGTTCCCCACAGGCTCCGAGGGCTGTCGCCAGCGCAACCGCCAGAGCCGTCCCCAGCGCAGCCGCACCCCCCCGCCTCACGTGCCCCACGGCGACCGGGCTCACCCATCTCAGGTGGCCCACGCCCACCAGGCCCGGCCACCTCACGCGGCCACCGCAACGCCCCCGCGACGGGGGTCCCCGGCGCCCACGAGCGTCCTCCCGCGGCTCTGAACGGCCTGGACGCCCCCGAAGAAGAGGTTCAGCGAGCGGAACCCCACGAGCTGCAGCTCCTCATACCCGGCCGTGCCCGCCGCGATCCCGCCGTCGAGCTCGGAGAGATCGATCCCCGGCTCCGCGAAGACGACGCCGTTCTCGAAGTGCACGCGCGGCGCCCGCACTGCCTCGGGAGCGTCGAGCCCGAGGTCCACTACACCCACGATCGTCTGCAGCAGCGCCGAGCGAATCCGGTTCGAGCCCGCGCTCCCGAGGACCAGCTCCACCGCGCCCTCGCGCAAGACGATCGAGGGAGCCATCATGCTCGGCATCCGCTCGCCCGGGGGATGGCGGTGGAAGCCCAGCGGGTTCAGGTCCTCCTCGCCCATGATGTTGTTGATGTGCAGGCCCGTCCCCGGCACGACCACGCTCGAGCCCGCGCCGTTCGTGCAGGTCACGCTGCACGCCAGGCCCTCCCCGTCCAGGACCGAGATGTGCGTCGTCGATCCCAGGCGCTTGGCCAGGAAGCGCTCCAGGAAGCCCTCCTCGCCGAGACCTTCGACGAACTCGACCGTCCGCTCGGACTGCGCCGCGATCATCGCCCGCACGAGCCCCTCGAGCGTCGGAGGACCTGGCTCGCGATCGAGCAGCGCGAGCGCGTAGGCCAGGAGCGTCCCGCCCGCCGAGGGCGGCGGATTGGTCAGAACCTCCCGGTCGCGGTAGCTCAAGCGCACGGGCTCACGCTCGAGGGCGTCGTAGGACGCGAGCTCCTCGGCCCCGAAGGAGCCCCCCTTGGACTCGAGCCACGCCCGGACGGCGGCGGCGATGTCCCCGCGGTAGAACGGCTCCGCGCCGTCCTGCCCGAGCCGGATCAGCGCGTCCGCGAGCTCGGGGTCGCGCAGCGTCTCGCCCTCGCGCAGCACGTGCCCCTCGGGCGCCCACAGCGCCGCGCACTCCTTGCTGGAGAGCAGCAGATCCGTGAGGATCTCCGCGACGTAGGCCTGCTCGGCGTTCAGCCTCACGCCCCGCCGCGCAAGCCTCGCCGCGGGCTCCGCGAGATCGGCCAGCGACATCGAGCCCCACCGCTCGATCGCCGCGCACACGCCCGCAGGCGCCCCGTACAGGCCGCACGAGGCCGGGCCGATGTAGAAGACCTGGTCCGCGTCCCCGAAGGACACGTCGACCGCCTCCAGGTCGACCAGCCCGCTCGCGCCCGCCTCACGCCGGGGCGCCTGCACGAAGAAGTCCAGCAGCACCGGCTCACGGCCCGCGCCCGCCACCATCATGTAGCCGCCCGCCCCCAGCCCCGTCAGCAACGGCTCCGCCACGAACGACGTCAGCATCGCCCCGACCGCCGCGTCGACCGCGTTCCCCCCCTCGCGCAGCACCTCCGCGCCGGCCTGCGCCGTCAACGGATGACCCGCCGCAACCACCCCATGTCCCGAGACGCCCATCCGCGAAGCCTAAGGGACGGCGGACCGGCCGAGTCAGAGGTTCGGGATGAACTCCGGGACTTCCAACTCCGAGATACCACCGCCGCGGCGGGGCTCGCGCGAGCCGGCACGCTGGACGCGGGGCTCCCCCGCGGGCTCGCGCAGTCGCTCGGAGGCGGTGCGGGCGCGCTTGCCGTAGCCGGTCGCCACGACCGTCACCCACACCTGATCGTCGAGCTTTTCGTCGACCATCGCGCCGAAGATGATGTTCGCGTCCGGGTGCGCCGCTTCGGCGACCGCCTTCGCGGCCTCGTTGACCTCCCAGAGCGAGAGGTCCCGGCCGCCCGTGATCGAGAGCAGGATCGAGCGCGCACCGTCCATCGAGGTTTCCAGCAGGGGGGATTCGACCGCGTGCATCGCGGCCTCCGTCGCGCGGTTCTCGCCCACGCCCATCCCGATCCCGAGCAGCGCGTTGCCCGCGTCGGACATGATCGTCCGGACGTCCGCGAAGTCGAGGTTGATCAGCCCCGGGAGCGTCACGAGGTCGGAGATCCCCTGGACGCCCTGACGCAGGACGTCGTCGGCGACGCGGAACGCCTCGACCATCGAGGTCTGCTTGTCGAGCACCGAGAGCAGGCGGTTGTTCGGGACCACGATCAGCGTGTCCACCTCGTCCGCGAGGACCCGCACCCCGTGCTCCGCCTGCTCCTTGCGGCGCGAGCCCTCGAAGCCGAAGGGCTTCGTGACGATCGCCACCGTCAACGCCCCGACCTCCCGCGCGATCCGTGCCACGATCGGCGCCGCGCCCGTCCCGGTGCCGCCGCCCGCGCCCGCGGTGATGAAGATCATATCCGAGCTCTTCAGCATCGCCTTGATCCGGTCGTAATCCTCCATCGCCGCCTGGCGGCCGAGGTTCGCATCGGAGCCCGAGCCCAGGCCGTGCGTGAGCTCCGAGCCGATGTGCATCGTCTCGTCCGCCGTGGACTGCTGCAGGGACTGCAGATCGGTGTTGATCGCCATGAACTCCACGCCCTCGATCTCCGCCTCGACCATCCGGTTGACCGCGTTGATCCCGGCGCCCCCTACGCCCACGACGCGGATCACCGGGTTGATCACCGCGCCGGGCGGGCCGTAGGAGCGGGGCTCCTCGCGCGCGTACACGTCCACCTCGCGGTGAGGCGCACGGGAGCGCTGGGGGGGGCTCTCGCGGCCCTCCGAGGAGAACGCCTGGCGCAGGCGCTCCTTCGGGCTCGGCGCCGGCGCGGACTTCTCCTCGCCGCGCGGCTCGCTCGGCGGCGTCGCGCTCAGCGCGGGGTGCGGGAGGCTCGTCTCGCGCTTATCCTCCGCGCGCTCCTCCTCGGCGCCCTTGCCCGCCTTGGCGTTCGTGCCCGACTCGCCCTCGCCCTCTTCGGTCTTGCGGAAGAGCGCGTCGAGCGGGCCTTCGCGCATGCTGGCCCGTTTAGCCTGCGCCATTGCTCAGGACCTCTCTGGCGAGCTGGCGGTAGGACTGGGCCGCGAGCCCGTCGGGCTCGTACTTCAGGACCGACATCCCCTTCACGGGGGCCTCCGCGAAGCGGACGGTCTTGCGGATGCGCGAGGCGAAGACGCGGTCGCCGAAGTTCTCCTCGAGAATCTCGATCGCCTCCTTCGCGTGGATCGTCCGCGAATCGACCAAGGTGGGGAGGATACCCTCGATGGCGACGTCCGGGTTGAGGTTCTCACGGATCATCGCCAGGGTGTTCTGGAGCTGGATGAGGCCACGCATGGAGAGGTACTCGCACTGCACCGGGACGATCACCCTGTCCGCGGCCGTCAGCGCGTTGATCGTGAGCAGCCCGAGGCTCGGCGGGGTGTCGATGCAGATGAAGTCGTAGTCCTCGCGGATCGGCTCGAAGGCCTTCTGCAGCGAGCGCTCGCGGCCGATCATCGTGGACATCGCGATCTCCGCGCCCGCGAGGTCGATCGAGGAGCACGCGACGTCGATCTCGCGCTTGCGGATGACCTCCCGGATCGAGAGCTTGTGCACGAGCACGTCGTACATCGACTGCTCGATCGTGTCCGGGTCGATTCCCTGGGACATCGTCAGGTTCCCCTGCGGGTCCATGTCCACGCAGAGCACCCGGTGACCCTCCTCGGCGAAGGCCGCCGCGAGGTTCAACGTAGTCGTCGTCTTGGCCACGCCGCCCTTCTGGTTGGCGAACGCGATCACCTTGGCATTGGCTTGCACGGCGGGCTCCGATGCTCGATTACGGGAAGATCGCTTGAACGACCTCGCGTGGGTATTCGCAGAGCACAGCGCGATTCCTGCACCTGAATCACAGAGCGGATCATGCCGGTCGCAGATGACGGATCGGACAGACCCCTACGATCCGCCCATGAGCGAGCCCCACGTGCCGCTGATGCGCCGCCTGCAGGATATGCGCGTCTGCGTCTGCGTCGGCGCGGGCGGCGTCGGCAAGACGACCGCCGCCGCCGCCCTCGGGCTCGGGCTCGCACGCCGGGGGCGCCGGGTCGCGGTGCTCACGATCGACCCCGCCAAGCGCCTCGCCAGCGCGATGGGCCTCGCGGAGCTCTCGAGCGAGCCCCACCGGATCGACCCCGCGCTCCTCGCCGCCCACGGGATCGAGCTGCAGGGGGAGCTCTCCGCGATGACCCTCGACGTCAAGAGCACCTTTGATGCGCTCGTGCAGCGGCTCGCCCCCGACCGCGAGAGCTACGAGCGAATCCTGGAGAACCCCATCTACCACGAGCTCTCGACCGCCGTCGCGGGCTCCCAGGAGTACACCGCGATGGCCAAGCTCTACGAGCTCACCCGCGAGCACGACTTCGACGTCGTCGTCCTCGACACCCCCCCCTCGCGCCACGCCCTCGACTTCCTCGACGCCCCCGCCCGCCTCGTCCGGTTCATCGACGGGCGCGCCCTGAAGATCTTCCTCGCCCCCGGAGGCTCCGCCACGCGCCTCCTCGGCCGCGGCGCCGGGCTCGTCCTCGCCCTCTTCGCGCGCCTCACCGGGGTCGACCTCTTCGGCGAGGTCTCCGCCTTCTTCGCCTCCATCGGCGAGCTCACCGAGGGCTTCGCCGAGCGCGCCCGGGGCGTCGAGGAGCTCATGCGCGACCCCACCACCGCCTTCCTGCTCCTCAGCACCCCCGAGCCCGAGCCCGCCCGGGAGGCGATCTTCCTCGCCGAGCAGCTCGCCGGAGCCAGCCTCACCCGCACCGGGGTCGTCCTCAACCGTGTCCACCCCGGCGGCCTGGAAGGACTCGCCGTGGAGGACGTCAGGGAGCTCCTCGCCCCCGAGCTCGGAGCCGACCTCGCCGCGCGCGCCGCCGCCAACCTCGCCGACTTCGACGTCCTCGTCCGTCGCGACCGCGAGTCCATCGCGCACCTCTCCGCCGCGCTGGAGGACCCAGACCCGATCCTCGTCCCGCACCTCGACGTCGACGTCCAGGACCTCGCCGGCCTCGCCGAGATCGAGCGCCGGCTGTTCGCGTGATCTGGAGCCTGAAGGAGCCTGAGTGAGGCTCTCAGCCGAACCGGCCCACGAGCTGGAGCTGATCGTCGTACCAGGGATCCGCCCCGGACGGAGACTCCTCGGCGGGGCTCGCCTCCGTGTCCCCCGCCTCGTCCGCGAGTATGCCGTCGGCCAAGCCCGCGAGGTCCGGGTCGAGGTGGCCGCAGATCACGTCCCGCAGGAGCGCGCGCAGATGGTCTGAGAGGTCCCGCACGAGGAGCTGCCCGCCCGCGTGCTCGGCCGCGCTTCCCGCGAGGACTTCGCGCTCCAGGGCGATCGTGCGCGTGAGGCGCTCGAGCAGCTCCGGGCGCCGCTCCGGGGTGGCGCAGAGCGCCGCGAGGCGCCGCGCGAGGAGCCCGCTCGCGTAGCCCTCGGGCTCCAGGAGCGCGCGCAGGGCGAGCAGGTGGTCGCTCAGGGCCTCCAGCTCACTCGGGCGCTCGCAGCCCATCTCAAAGCGCCGCAGCGCCCATGAGATCCCGTTCCCGCGCGGCGCCCGGCGCGCGAGGAGATTGCAGAAGGCCCGCAGCTCGTCCTCCTGCTCGGCCCCCACGAAGAGCATCCCGTGCGGTCTGCCGCCCGCGCCGAGGGCGAGCGGGCTCCAAGATCCCACGCCCACGCGCACCCAGGCGAGCGCGCCGAGGGTCACGCGGCCATCGCCGTAGAGCCGCAGCGCGCGCAGGAGCTCGCGCAGGGTCTCACGGCCCCGCTCGATCGCGACCCGCACGTCGGTCTCCTCGCTGGCCAGTGAGGCCAGGAGGTGCCCGTGCTCGCAGCCCTCTCCCCAGCCCTCCGAGCCCTCCTCCGGGGAGAGCGCCCCCGCGGGCGCCTCGCCGAGGGCGTCGGGCTGGGACAGCACCAGGCCGGGTCTCAGGAGGAGCTCGGGGGAGGCGATCGTGAGCCCGTGGAGCGTCCCCACGAGCCTCACCTCGCTCGCACTCGCAAACGCCGAGCTCTCCAGGCGCTCCAGGGCCTCCCGCATACGTCCCTCGCGCAGCGCGAAGTCGGTCTGCTCGGCGAAGACGTCCTCCAGGAGCGCCCGCAGCGCGAGGCCCGGACGGCCGTGGCGATCGGCGCGGCCGACCGTGACCCCCCGGCTCTGCAGGTAGCGGTCGAGCCCTTCGAAGTCCGCGAGGAGGCTCGCGGCGTTCGCGTACCCGGGGAGTCCCACGAGGGTGCTCCAGTGAGCGTGGATGAACTCCCCCGTGAGCGGCCGGTAGGAGTAGAGCGCCGCGGAGCGCCCCCGCGAGGGCTGCGTGGCGAGCTCGATCGGGACCTCCGCGCCCTCCGCGACGATCTCCCGCAGGCATCGTGCGGCTTCGAGGACGAGCTCCTTCAGGGACGTCTCAAGCAGGCGAGAGCGCACGATCCGCTGAGTTCGCCCACGCGCCCCGTGCTCCTTCAGGGTGCAGCCGCGGTTGCAGCCGTGCCCTGACCGCGGGGCGCTACGCCGCGACCGCGGGCTCGGCCAGGATGGCCTTTCCGCCCAGAGCCGCCCTGGCGCGCTCCTCGCAGTCCAGGCCGAGCCAGCGCTCGCCGTAGGCGCGCATGTCCTCGATCAGGGGCAGCAGCGCGCGACCCTTCGCGGTCAGCGCGTACTCCACGCGGGGCGGGACCTCCGCGAAGGTTTGGCGTGCGAGGATCCCCTCCTCCTCCAGAGCGCGCAGCCGCAGTGAGAGCGTCCGCGGGCTGATCCCCGCGAGCGAGCGTTCGAGCTCACAGAAGCGCGAGCACCCCTCCGCGAGGTCGCGCACGAGCAGCAGAGTCCACTTTCCACACACGATCTCCGCGGTCCGACACACCGGACATGTCTCGTCAACGGCCATCCTGCCCATCACTTTACCAATTGAAGTGTTGAGGGCCGGGCTCCTCGGCGGCGCGAGCGGGCGCGAGCGGGCTCGAACTGCGCGGGCGCGCGAGCGGCGGGCTCAGACGGTCGTGAACGCCGAAGCGGGCACGGGCCGCGGGTGCGGGTGCTGCGGGTCCGTGTGGCGACGATTCTGCTCAGTGGCGCCTGCGGGATGATCTGGCGCCGACGCGGCGCCTGCGTGAGGGTCCAGCCCTCCCGGGGCCGGGGCGAGGTTCGCGTCCTCCTCGCGGCGGGTCTCCGCGACGGCGACATCCTCCATCGTCGTCCCCCGGCGCCCGTCGGCCTGCACGAGGAGCTTGAAGTCGTGTGGGCTCGAGGCGACCTGGAGCGCCTCCTCGTAGGTCACCCGTCCGGCCTTCAGGTGCCCGTAGAGGGCCTGGTCGAAGGTCTGCATCCCGTAGTACCCGCCCGCGGCGATCACTTCCATGAGCTTCCCCGTCTGGGCCGGGTCGACGATCATGTCCCGCACGCGCCCGGTCATGCGGAGGATCTCGCAGACCGCCACGCGCCCCCCGTCCGCGCCGGGGACGAGCCGCTGGGAGATCACTCCCTTGATCGTCCCCGCGATCATCGAACGCGCCTGGGCGTGCTGGTGGGGCGGGAAGAAGTCGAGCATCCGGTTGATCGACTCCCCCGCGTCGACCGTGTGGATCGTCGAGAGCACCAGGTGCCCGGTCTCCGCGGCCGAGAGCGCCGTCTGGACGGTCTCCTCGTCGCGCATCTCCCCCACGAGGATCACGTCGGGGTCCTGGCGCAGGACGCGCCGCAGGGCGCGCTTGAAGGAGGCCGTGTCCATCCCGACCTCGCGCTGGTTGATCACCGAGCTCTTGTCCTCGTGCACGAACTCGATCGGGTCCTCGATCGTGACGATGTGCTTGTTCATCGTTTCGTTCATGTGATTGATCATCGCCGCGAGCGTCGTCGACTTGCCCGAGCCCGTCGTCCCCGTGAGGAGCACGATCCCGCGCTCCTCCTCCGCGAGCTCCTTGATCACCTGCGGCAGCGCGAGCTCGTCGATCGTGCTGATCTTGTTCGGGATAGCCCGGCACGCCATTGAGATCAGGCCGCGCTGGCGGAAGGCGTTGATCCTGAAGCGCGCCACCCCGGCGATCTCGAAGGAGAAGTCCACCTCGTGCTCCTCCGCGAACTCCCGCAGCTTCGTCTCGTCGTGCAGGAGCTCCCGGAGCGCGCGCTCGGTGTCCTCCACCGTCAGCGGCGCCTCGGAGGGATCGGCCGCGAGCACCCCGTGTACGCGGTGCAGCGGCGCCGCACCGACCTTCAGGTGCAGATCCGATCCGTGCTTCTCAACTAGCTCGCGGAGCGAGGACTGCACATCGAACATGCCCCCCGGATCGGTCGCCCTCCACGCACCCTTGAGTCAGCGTCCAGGAGTCTGGACGAAGCGCCCCTTACAGTCCTGACGTGCGTCAGTCGAGCAGGGCAAGAACGCAGGGAGCGTGGCGTGCAAATGGCACGCGAGCGACCGAGGACGCCGCCCGGCGAAGTGCTGACGCGCGTCAGGCCACATCCCTGAGCTTCTGGGCCTCTGCTAGGGACTGGAGCTTCTTCAACGATTGATTCTCGATCTGGCGAATCCGCTCTCGAGTGACGTTGAAGGTCCGCCCGACCTCGTCGAGCGTCCGCGGATGCTCGCCCCCGAGACCGTAGCGGAGCTCAAGGACGCGCCGTTCGCGGTAGGAGAGGTTCTCCAAGGCCTCCCGGAGCGCCTCCTTGGTGAGGATTTCCGCGGCCCGCTCGTACGGGGACTCCGCGCGCTCGTCCGCGATGAACTGCCCGAACTCCGACTCCTCCTCGTCCCCCACGGGCTTCTCCAACGAGACCGGCGCCTGCGCGGAGCGCTTGATCGAGTCGACCTCCTCGGGGTCGATCCCCGTGACGTTCGCGATCTCCTCCGCCGTGGGCTCCCGGCCGAGCTCCGTCACGAGCTTGCGCTCCGCGCGACCGATCTTGTTGAGCTTCTCCACCACGTGCACCGGGATCCGGATCGTCCGCGCCTTGTCCGCGAGCGCCCGCGCAATCGCCTGACGAATCCACCAGGTCGCGTAGGTGGAGAACTTGAAGCCCTTTCGGTAGTCGAACTTCTCCGCCGCCCGCACCAGCCCGAGGGTGCCCTCCTGGATCAGGTCCAGGAAGGGGAGGCCCTGGTTGCGGTAGTTCTTCGCGATCGACACCACCAGGCGCAGGTTCGACTCGACCATCTTTTGCTTCGCGTCCAAGTCCCCCCGCTCGATCCGCTTCGCCAGGTCGACCTCCTCTTGCGCCGTCAGCAGGCGAACCTTTCCGATGTCCTTCAGGAAGAGCTGCAGCGAGTCCGTGGTCATGTCCGGCTTCAGGTCGATCTGCGCCTTGGACTTCCGCCTGCCCCGCTTGTCCGGGGCGCGCTCGACCTGGAGCGCCGCCGCGGTCGCCGGATCGATGTCCTCGACGAGCTCGATCTCGGACTTCTCGAAGAAGCCGTGCAGCTCCTCGACGTCCGCCTCGTCCAGGTCAAGCTCGGACGTCGCCGAGGAGATCTCCGCATACGTCAGCACTCCGACCTGCTGGCCCTTCGCCAACAGGCCCTTCACCTCGTCGAGCTCCTGAAGTTCAACCACAGACATCTATTTCCGTTTCCGTCGCAAGAACCCCCCTGGCACGGGGACACGATAACCGCCGAGGACGCAACCGAGGCTGCCGCTCCCCCACCGAGGCCGCGGCCTGGCCGATGCTACCGCTCAACGTGTAGAGCCCATGTTAACGCCTCCGCCGCCCCGTTCAAGCACCCGGGCTCCCCACGAGCGCTCGTCCCCGCCCTCTTTGCGCGATCATTCGCGGGGATGACCCCCCCACACTCACCCGAGCCCCGACGGGGAGAGCCCCCGAGGACATGAGCTACACCGCCGAGCGCAACGGCCGCCCGCACGACCCCGAGAGCACTCGGGGCGTCCTTCAGAGCCTCCCCAAGACCCGTCCCCAGCGACCCAACGCGCGCCGCGCCGCCGCACGCGTCCCGCGCCCCGAGCGCGCGCGACCCGTCCGCGTGAGCTCCGAGACCGCGAGCGCGAAGCACTCCCCGCCCGTGCCCGACCCCGCGCCGCGCCGCGCCGCCCGGCCGGCCCGGACCTCTCGCCCGCACGGTGCCGCCAAGCCGACCCCCGCCGCGCAGCTGATCCCCCGCCAGGGATTCGAAGCCGAGGGCACCCTCGAGAGCGGCGTCTCCATCGACCCGCCCAGCGGCCTCGAGCTCGCCGGCTCGCTCGCCGGGGTCCTCGGCGAGCTCACCCGGACTGGCCTCTCGGGTGGGATCCGCCTGCTCAGGGGCGCCCTCTCGCGCCTGCCGGGCATCTGAGCCGATCCTCCGGGATCGCCCCCGTTATACTTCGCGCCGCCGAGCTCCCGTGACTCCGGTCCCGGGAGACGGGGGAACCAGTGTGGATCGAACCCCCGATCCACTGGGGCGAATCAGCTCTCCAAAGAGCCGTAGCGCGAATCCCGCGCGAGCCCGTCAGCTCACCCCGTAGGCGCCCGGAGGACCATGCGCACCACGACCGCGAGGAAGCTCATCCTGCACGCCGCCATCGCCGCGGCGAGCCTCGCCTCCTGTGGCAGCGGCGCCACCCTCGCGGCTGCCGCTCCGGCGCCCGGGGCGCCCGCCCCCGCGACCTCGGTCACGATCGCCGCGACCCCCACGCCCGAGCCCGCGCAGGTCGTCGCAGGCGGGACCCTCACCGTGCGCGCAAGCCCCGTCGCCATGCTCGGCCAGACCCTCCTCTTCGCCGGCGCCGCCCCTCGGCGCGACGCGCACAGGACCGTCCTGATCGAGCGCCTCCAGCTCGTCGAACCCGGGGCCAGGTGGTTGACGGTCGCCACCGCCCGCGTCGACCGCCATGGGGCCTTCCTCGCGCGCTGGCGCACCGACTTCACAGGGCGCGTCGCGATCCGCGCCCTCGCCCTCCCGACCGCCACCGGCCGCGCCGCGCGCCGGGGCGAGCGCATCGACAGCTCCGCTACGGCGCAGATCACCGTCTACCGGCCAGCCCTCGCGACCTGGTTCGGGCCTGACTTCTACGGCAAGCAGACCGCCTGCGGACAGACCATGACGCCCCTCATCCTCGGGCTCGCCAACCGCACCCTCCCCTGCGGGACCCTCGTCGAAGTCAGCTACGCCGGCCGCAGCATCGTCCTGCCCGTGATCGACCGAGGCCCCTACGCCAACGGCGCCGACTGGGACCTCACCGCAGGCGCCGCCGCCGCGCTCGGGGTCCTCGAAACCGTCCGCCTCGGCACCCTCGTCGTCGGGAGCGCCCCGAACACGCCCACGCTCGGCGTCCTCCCGGGGGCGCAGGCCGCTGAAGTCGCCGGCGGAGTGCCGGCGGTCTGAGCTCCGCGGCTCGCACGCAGCGCCTCTCGCCGTCGCGCCCATCTCTCACGGAGTCGGCGCACGCGCACCCTTACCCCGTCGAGCCCTCTCCCCCACGCG
>DASZFE010000328.1:0-2124 GCA_035940155.1 Solirubrobacteraceae bacterium
CCGGGAGCCAGCACACGCTGATCTTCGACGAGAGCTACTACGTCAACGCGGCCCGCGCGATCGACCGGATCGAGCCTCCGCCCGGCCCCTTCTACCACGGGGTCCCCCTCGGGGAGGACCCCAACGCCGAGCACCCCCAGCTCGCAAAGCTCATCATCGCGGGCGGGATCGAGCTCTTTGGCGACGAGCCCCGCGGGTGGCGCCTGCCGAGCGTCCTCTTCGGCCTGATCGCGCTCCTCGCGCTCTACACGCTCGTGCGGGCCGCCGGGGGCGGACCCTGGCTCGCGGTCGGCGCGAGCGGGGTGATGGCGCTCGACAACCTCGCCCTCGTCCACGGACGGATCGCCACGCTCGACATCTACGCCCTCGCGCTGATGCTGATCGCCGCGACCCTCTACCTGCGCGAGCGGCCCCTCCTCGCCGGGATCGCCCTCGGGGTGGGGTTTTGCATGAAGGAGGTCGCCCTCTACCTGCTCTTCGTGATGGTCCTGCTGGAGCTCCAGCGCCTGGCCCGCGCGCGCCTCGCACGGGGGGAGCGGGGTGATTCGCCGGGAGGCGCCGCGCGCGCGTACGCGCGCGCGCGCGGCGTCGTTTTTTCTTGGGATGAGGACCTCGCCGCGGCCCTGCGCCGCTTCGGGATCTTTGTGCTTGCGACCTGCGTGAGCCTGGTCGGGCTGCTCTGGCTGCGCGACACGCTGGTTCCGGCCTACGACACGTACTCCCGCACGACCTACGCGGGCGATCCCTTCGGGCACATCGGGCACATCCTCGACTACGCGACCCGGCTGACGACCCGCCCCGACGCGACCGGGATCAGCTCGACGCCGTGGCAGTGGCTCCTGAACGAAGTCCCCATCGGCTACGCGCGCGTGGCGGTGAACTCGGTGAGCGGCGGGAAGGTCGTGGCGAGCCGCGCGATCGTGGACTTCCAGGGGGCGATCAACCCGTTCATCGTCTTCCTCGCGATCCCCGTGACCTTCGCGGCGCTCGGGGCGGCCTGGAAGGAACGGGGCGAGGTGGCCGCGCTCGGGGCCTGCTGGTGCCTGGGGACCTTCCTCCCCTTCGCCCTGGAGAGCGCCCTGGGGGAGCGGATCACCTACATCTACTACATGCTCGTGGTCCTCCCTGGCCTCTACATCCTCCTGGCCTGGTTCTTCTCCCGCCCCTGGATGCCGAGGGCCGCCCTGATCGGCTGGGTGGCGGCGCTGATCTACGGCTTCCTCGACCTCTACCCCCTGCGCACGCTCCTCTGAGCGGCTCCGCCCGCCCAGGCCGCGCCCGGACCCCGCCGCGCGGGCCAACCCCGGCCGCGGGTATCGCCCCGACCGCACGGGCCGCTCTGGGGTACGCTGGGCGCGTGGGAGCGCAGGCGCTCGGCAGCAGCTCACTCAAGCCAGGGACGGCAGCCGCGACGGCGGAGCCCGTCGCGGCGGAGCCCGTCGCGGGGGGCGAGCGGGGCGAGGTGCTCGAGCGCGTCGGTCTCGGCGCGCTGATCCTGCTCGCGCCCGCGGCGATCCTCTACCTCTCCTTCAACGCCGGGGGCTACTTCCCGAGCGCCCCGGCCTTCGTGGCGGTCGTCCTCGCGCAGGCGCTCCTCCTGCGCACGATGCTCGCGGAGCGCCCCTTCGAGGGCTTCGATCGGACGCTCGCGATCCCCCTGGCGGGGCTCGCGCTCTACACCGGCTGGGAGCTGGCCTCGGCGCTCTGGTCTCATGCGACGGCCCGGACGCTGGACAGCTTCGACCGCGCGCTGCTCTACCTGCTCGCGTTCACCCTGTACGGCTCGCTGCGCCGCACGCGCGCGCGGATGGATTGGATCGTGCGTGCCGTCATGGCCGGTCTCACGGCCGTCTGCCTGGCGGGCCTGCTCTCGCGTGTCCTGCCCCACCTCTGGCCGACCTCGCACAACTTCTTCTTCGACCGCCTGAACTATCCCCTGACCTACTGGAACGCCGAGGGGATGCTCGCCGCGATCGCCCTGATCCTCGGCTTCCACCTCGGCGCCGAGCGCGCCGAGCACTGGAGCGTCCGCGTCCTGGCCTGCGCGGCTCTGCCCGCGATCGCGGCGACGCTCCTTCTGACCTTCTCCCGTGGCGCCCTCGGGGCGGCGGCGATCGGGCTGGT
>DASZFE010000329.1:0-5986 GCA_035940155.1 Solirubrobacteraceae bacterium
CCTCGGACGGCCGCAGCTGCACATCGCCGACCTGCAGCGCGCCATGCTTGACCGGCGACGGCAGGTCCTCGACGATCGCGTCCAGGAGGCGGGTCGTGCCGAGGTTGCGGGTCGCCACGCCACAGACGACCGGGAAGATCCGGCCGTGGTTCGTGCCCTCCTTGAGCGCGTCGACGATCTCCTCGTGGGAGATCTCCTCGCCCTCCAGGTAGCGCTCCATCAGGGCTTCGGAGACCTCGCAGACCTCGTCCATGAGCTTCTCCCGGTACTCCTGTGCGAGCGCGAGGGAGCCCTCGGGGATCGGGATCTCGCTGAAGGCGCCCCGCTGACCACCGCCTGCGGCGGCGGCGCCGGAGTCCTGGCGGAACGCCTTCATGTCGACCAGGTCGATCACGCCCTCGATCTCCTGCTCGGCCCCGATCGGGATCTCCGTCGCCACGACGTGGGGGCCGAAGGCCTCCTTGAGCCGCTCGAGCGTCCGGAAGAAGTCCGCGCGCTCGCGGTCGAGCATGTTCACGAAGAGCATGCGCGCGATGTCGAGCTCCGCCGCGCGCTCCCAGAGGCGGCTCGTGGTGACCTCGACGCCCATCACCCCGTTGACCACGAAGACCGCCGACTCGCACACGCGCAGCGCGCCGAGGGCGTCCGCGAGGAAGCTCGGCTCGCCCGGGGTGTCGAGCAGGTTGATCTTCCGCTCCTGCCACTCAAACGAGCTGAGCGTCGCGGAGATCGACATCTGCCGCGCCTGCTCGTCGGAGTCCGAGTCGGAGACGGTGCTCTTGTCAACCACCGAGCCCAGGCGGCCGATCACCCCCGCCTCGAAGAGCAGCGCCTCGTGCAGCGAGGTCTTACCGGACCCCCGGTGGCCGATCAGGGCGACGTTGCGAATCCGGTCTGGGGGGTGCATCAATCGAAGGTATCGCCCTGCATCCGCGAGCGCAAGCGCAGGACGGCCTTCGTGTGCAGCTGGGAGATCCGCGACTCGGTCACCCCAAGCACCTCGCCGATCTCGCGGAGGGTCAGGTTCTCGTAGTAGTAGAGCGCGATCACGAGCTTCTCCCGCTCGGGGAGACGCGCGATCGCTTCGGCGATCCGGTCCTTCAGGTCGCCGAGGTCCAGCGCCTTCGCCGGGTCCGGCGCGCCGGGGTCCTCGAGCGTGTCCATCAGCGAGACCTGGTCCCCGCTCGAGTCCGAGACGCTCCAGAGCTCGTCCAGCGCGGCCATCGAGGAGTGCGAGATCGCCAGGAGGGATTCTTGGAATTCCTCGACCGTGACTTCGAGCTCCGCGGCCATCTCCTTGTCGGTCGGGGCGCGCTGGAAGCGGTGCTCGAGCTTCGCGTTCACCCGCTCGATCTCCCGTGCGCGCGCGCGCACCGAGCGCGGCACCCAGTCCATCGCGCGCAGCTCGTCGATGATCGCGCCCTTGATCCGCGTGATCGCGTAGGTCTCGAACTTGATCTCCCGCGCCAGGTCGAAGCGTTCGATCGCCGAGATCAGCCCGACCAGGCCGTAGGAGATCAGGTCCGCCTCCTCCACGTGCGGCGGCAGGCCCGCGGCGGTGCGGCCCGCGACGTACTTGACCAGGGGCGAGTAGGCGACGACGAGCCGCTCGCGGGCGCGCTCGTCGCCCTCGGACTTGTAGCGCCGCCACAGGTCGCGCAGCTCGATCGCTCTTACGTTCGTCTCCAGGGTCCTCTCCCCCTGATCAAGCCCGAGGGTGGCTGCGCGCGTAGGCGCTTCTGAGCCTCGCGGACTCTACCCGAGTGTAGACCTGCGTTGTCGATACGCTCGCGTGGCCCAGGAGCTCCTGGATCGCGAGCAGATCCGCGCCCCCGTCCAGGAGGTGCGTGGCGAAGCTGTGTCGAAGGGCGTGCGGGGAGACGTCCGTGGGCATTCCCGCCCGGGCGCTCCAGCCCCGCAGGCGCCGCCGGACGTCGCTCGTGCTCAGCCGCCGACCGGACTTGCTCAGGAAGAGGGGATTCTCGTCAGCGCCCCCGCCACGCGCCATTTCCGGAGGGGTCAGCGCTGGTCGTCCCCGCTCCAGCCAGCGCGCCAGGGCCGCCATCGCGGGCTCGCCCACGGGCACGAAGCGCGTCTTCGCGCCCTTCCCCTCCACCCGGACCTGCTCGCGGTCGTGGTCGAGGTCCCCCACGCTCAACGAGACGATCTCCTGCGCGCGCAGGCCACTCGCGTACGCGAGCTCGAACATCGCCCGGTCCCGTTCGGCGAGGGCGCCGCTCGCCGGGATCCCCTCCAGGAGCTCCTCCATCTCGGTCGTCTTCAGGACCCGCGGCAACCGCGATGGGCGCCGCGGGGTCGAGACGAGATCCGCGGGGCTCTGGCTCATCAGCCCGTGCTCCCGCTGGCTCGTGAAGAGCGCCCGCAGCGCCGCGAGCTTGCGCGCCGAGGTGCTCGGCGCGATCCGCCCCTCCGAGAGGGAGGCCACCCAGCGGCGCACCTCCCGCACGCCCACCCCCCGCGGCTCGAGGCCCGTCGCCGCCGACCAGCGCGCGAACTGCCGCAGGTCGCTCGCGTAGGCTCGGCGCGTCCGCTCGGAGATCCCCCGCCGGCGCAGGTCGTCCTCCAGCAGCCCGAGCGCCCCCGCCCACGCGGGCGAGAGCTCGGGCCGGGGGTCGATCGTGGCGGCGGAGCCCATCCTCGATCACAGTTCGCCGCAGGACCCCCGTGCCCTGCCGGGGTCGCCCCCGCCTCCCGGGTCGCCCTCAGGCGGCCGAGCGGCGGCGCTGCTCGATCGCGGACTCCACGAGCGCCGCGAGCTCGTACCAGTCCGAGGCCGCGAGGACCTCCTCCTTCTCCTCCTCGCAGAAGTCGCGGTTCCAGGGATGGAGGATCGTCGCCGCGAGCATCCCCCGCTCGAGCGCCGAGGAGAGGTTCAGCGGGCTGTCGTCGATCAGGAGCTCGATCCCGAGCTCCACGCAGCGGGAGATCTTGTCCGCGGAGCAGTGCAGATCGTCGAAGGGCAGCCCCGAGCGCTCCAGCCAGAGAGCCGTCGTCTCCTCCCGATCGGGCGCCCGGTGGCTCGTGACGTGCAGGAAGTCCCCGCGCGCGTGCCACGCGCGCAGCGCCTCCACAGCCCCCGGGTAGGGCTCGGCCGCGAGGATCCGCTTGTCGCTGTGGGTCTCGCGGATGCACACCGCGAGCTGCTCGGGGCGCAGGCGCATGATCCCCCACGTGAGCTGCTCCTCGTAGGGGAGCTCGATCCCGAACCGGTTCAGGGAGACCTCCGAGAGGACGTCCCAGTAGTGGTGGAGGGTCGAGTCGATGTCGATCGCGATCCGCATCGGGATGCAATAGATTACTGAGCCCGATGGGCGCCTCCCAGACCCTGGAGAGCCAGGAGCACTACGGGCCGCTCGGCCGCTCCGCGTGGCTCGACGTGGACTGGCGCACGCACCAGCGCTGGGTGACCGTCGGGTCCGACGCCGTCAACGTGATCGACCTCGGCGAGGGCCCGCCGCTCGTGTTCGTCCACGGCCTCTCGGGCTCCTGGCAGAACTGGCTCGAGCAGCTCCCCGAGTTTGCCGCCCGCCACCGTGTGATCGCGCTCGACCTGCCCGGCTTCGGCCACTCGCCGATGCCCGCGCAGCCGATCTCGATCTCCGGCTACGCGCGCCTGCTCGACGGCCTGCTCGACAAGCTCGACGTCGCCGGCGCGGCGGTCGTGGGCAACTCGATGGGAGGCTTCATCTCGGCGGAGCTCGCGATCGCCTTCCCCGAGCGCGTCGAGCGCCTCGTCCTCGTCTCCGCCGCGGGTCTCAGCACCTACGCCAACCCGGGCGCCGCGCGGGCGCTGCCGACGCTGCGCCAGCTGGAGCGGATTGTGATGGCCTGCACCGCCTGGACGGCCTCCAGGGCGGACGTCGTCGCGCGTCGCCCCCGCCTGCGCGACCTGACGTTGAACGTCGTCGCCCTGCACCCCGGTCGGCTGCCCTCCGCGCTCGCGGCCGAGCAGATCCGGGGCGGCGGCAAGCCCGGCTTCCTCGGCGCCTTAGAGGCGATCCTCAACTACGACTTCCGCCACCGGCTGCCGGAGATCGCTTGCCCGACGCTGATCGTCTGGGGCGAGCGCGACCGGCTGATCACCGTGCGCGACGCCGACCTCTTCGCCGAGCTGATCCCGAACTCGCGCAAGGTCCTCTTCGAGGAGACCGGGCACGTCGCCATGCTCGAGCGCCCCGCGAAGTTCAACGCGCTGCTCGAGAGCTTCCTCGGTGAGTGATACCCGGCGGGCGACCGCGCCCGCCGCAGCCGAATCCTCAGCGGGCCACCGCGCCCTCCGCGGCGCTGCCGACGAGCTTCGCGTACTTCTGGATCGCCACGTCCACGTGCTCGTTCGCACGCGGCGGGGGCTCGTAGGCGCGCACGCGCTCTGAGATCTCCTGCTCTGAGAGCGCCACGTCGATCCTGCGCGCGTCCACGTCGATCGTGACCTCATCGCCGTCGCGCACCGCCCCGATCGGGCCGTCGCGGACGGCCTCGGGGGCGACGTGGGCGGCCATGAACCCGTGGGTCGCGCCGGAGAAGCGCCCGTCGGTGATCAGCGCCACGCTCTCCCCCAGGCCCTCCCCGACGATCGCCCCCGTCACCGCGAGCATCTCCCGCATCCCCGGCCCGCCCACCGGGCCCTCGCCGCGGATCACCACCACGTCGCCTGCCCGGATCTCCTTCGCCAGCACCGCCGCCATCGCGGCCTCCTCCCCGTCGAACACGCGCGCCGGCCCGACGTGACGGCGGCGCTCGTGGCCCGCGAGCTTCACCACGCACCCGTCGGGCGCGAGGTTCCCGCGCAGGATCGCGAAGCCCCCCGTGGGCTTCAGGGGTTCCGACAGCGGCCTCACCACGCGCTGGCTGGGCGTCTCCGCGGCCTCCGCGGCGTGTTCGCCGATCGTGCGGCCCGTCACCGTCCTCGCCTCCGCGCGCAGCACCCCCGCTTCGAGCATCCGCTTCAGCACCAGCGGCACGCCCCCCGCCTCGTACAGGTCCGTCGCCACGTACTGCCCGCCCGGCTGCAGGTCACAGAGCAGCGGCGTCGCCTCGGAGATCCCGTCGAACTCGTCGATCGAGAGCAGGACGCCCATTTCGTTGGCGACCGCCAGCAGGTGCAGGACCCCGTTCGTCGAGCCCCCGCTCATCGCGACCGCCGCGATCGCGTTCTCAAGGCCCTCCTTGGTGATGATCGCGCTCGGGCGCTCGCCCCGGCGCAGCACGTCCATCACCAGTTCGCCCGTCCTCACGGCCACCTCGAGCTTGCGTCCGTCCTCTGCGGGGACCATCGCCGAGCCCGCCGGGGAGATCCCGAGCACCTCGAAGGCCATCGCCATCGTGTTCGCCGTGAACTGCCCCCCGCACGCCCCCGCCCCCGGCGAGGCCGCCTCCTCCAGCTCGTGCAGCTCCGCCTCGGTGATCTTCCCCGCCGCGAACTCCCCCACGGCCTCGAAGACCTGCTGGATCGTCACGTCCCGGTCGCGGTAGCGTCCCGGGCGGATCGAGCCCCCGTAGAGCATCACCCCGGGGATGTCCAACCGCGCGAGCGCCATCACCGTCCCCGGGATCGTCTTGTCGCAGCCGGAGATCGTCACCAGCGCGTCGAAGTGGTGGGCGCTCGCCACGAGCTCGATCGAGTCCGCGATCAGCTCCCGGGAGACCAGTGAGGCGCGCATCCCCGCGGTCCCCATCGTGATCCCGTCGGAGATCGCGATCGTGTTCAGCTCCATCGGCGTCCCCCCCGCCGCGCGGATCCCCTCCTTCACCTTCGCCGCGAGCACCCGGTTGTTGAAGTTGCACGGCATCGTCTCGATCCATGAGTGCGCCACCCCCACGATCGGCTTGGCGAGATCCTCCGCGGTGTAGCCGATCCCGTGCAGGTACGCCCGCGCCGCCGCCCTCTCGGGGCCCTCCGTCAGCGCGCGGCTGCGGTGCCTCATGTCAAACGGTGCGCCCATCCCCTCCATCCTCGAAGCTCGCT
>DASZFE010000330.1:0-2195 GCA_035940155.1 Solirubrobacteraceae bacterium
CTGGCCGGCCTCTCTCCGCCGCCGGTGGGGGTGAAGCAGGCGCGCGCGACCCTGCGTCACAGCGGGCTGCTCCCGCTTCGCGACGAGGGCGAGGGCGAACGCGAGGTTCGGCGCGAGGGTGAAGGGGAGGGCGAGGTTCGGCGCGAGGGCGAGCACGACCGCGGGGGCGTGCGGAGGCGTCGCGTGTCGAGGAGAAGCAGCGTGAGCACCGTCCCCGTGCTCACGCTGCGCAGAGTCTGGCACGAGCTGCGCTCGGGGCCGGCGATCCTGCGGGGCGTGAACCTGAAATTGCAGCCCGGGGAAAGCGTCGCGCTGATGGGACGCAACGGGGCGGGCAAGTCGACGCTGCTGCGCCACGCGGCAGGTCTGCTCGAGCCGACGCGCGGGCGGATCGAACGCTCCGGACGGGTCGCGCTGCTCTTGCAGAACCCGGGCGACTACCTCCTGCACGAGCGCGTCCGCGAGGAGCTCTCCGCCCAGGCCCTCGCGGCGGCGGGGCTCGAGGACCTGGCGGAGCGCAACCCGCGGGACCTCTCGGGGGGTGAGCGCCAGCGCCTGGCGCTGGCGATCGTGACAGGCGAGGGCGAGGCTCCGGCGGTGGTCGCGCTGGACGAGCCCACGCGGGGGATGGACCGCGAGGCCAAGGCGACGCTCGCGGCCGAGCTGCGCGAGCGCGCCGCGGCGGGTCAGGGGGTGATCGTGGCCACGCACGATCCGGAGTTCGCGTGCGTCTGCGCCGAGCGCGTGGTGCTGCTGGCCGACGGGCGCGTGATCGCCGACGGTCCGGCGGCGGAGCTGCTGGCGGGCGGGTGGTACTTCGCGACCGAGACCGCCCGGATCCTCGGCGGCGCGGGCGGCGCCTTGCGCCCCGAGGAGGGCGCGGCGCTGTTGGACGCGCGCGTCGCCGCAGCGGATGTCCCCGCGCCCACGTCGGCGCGGAGCGAGGCCCCGGAGGTCTCGCCGTCGACGCCTCTCATGCGGGGGGTGGCCCGGTGAGCTGGCCGCTCGCCTCCTTCCTCCTCGTCGGCGTGGTGCTCGCGGCCGGCTGGCTGGCCTACGAGCGCTCGCGACCCTCAGCACGGATGGTCGCGGTCGTGGCGACCCTGGCGGCCGCGGCGGCGCTCGGGCGCGACGCCTTCGTGGCGCTGCCCGACGTGAAGCCGATCACGGCGATGGCGCTCGTGGTCGGCTACGCGCTCGGCCCGCTCCCGGGCTTCACGGTCGGGGCGGTGGGAATGCTGGCCTCGAACATAGTTCTCGGCCAGGGCCCCTACACGCCCTGGCAGATGGCGGCCTGGGGGCTCGTGGGCCTCTTCGGCGCCGTCCTCGGGCGTCTCAGCCACAGGCGCATGGGGCGGGTGTCGCTGGCGCTCGCGTGCGCGCTGGCCGCGCTCGCGGCGAAGGAGATCATGAACCTCTACACGTGGACGCTCGGCGCGAGCCACACGCCCGCGGCGCTGCTGGCGGTCGTGAGCGTCGCCCTACCCTTCGACCTCGTGGACGTCGTGGCGAGCTTTCTCTTCGGTCTGGCCTTCGCGCCCGAGCTGGCGAGGCTGTTGGGGCGGATGCGCGAGCGGATGGAGGTGCGCTGGGAGGCTGCAGCAGTGAGCGTCCTCGCGGTCCTGCTGGCGATCGTGCTGGTCGCAGGGCTCTTCTCCTCGGGGCCGAGCGCGCAGGCGCTCCCAACCCGCGATGCCTCCACGGCGCGCGCGTCCCTCACGCGCGAGGTCTCCTTCCTGGTGCGGGCACAGAACCGCGACGGGGGCTTCGGCGGCGCGCGCGGGCAGCCCACGAGCGAGCTGTACTCGGCGTGGGCGGCGATGGGCCTGGCGGCCGCGGGCCGCAATCCCGGGGGCGTGGTGCGCGACGGGCACACGGTCCTTCGGGCGCTGCGCCGGGAAGCCTCGTCGGTGCGGAGCGCGGGGGACATCGAGCGGACGATCCTGGCGCTGCACGCGATGTGGCTGCCGCCGCGGGCGCTCGACGGCCGGGACCTCGTGGGCGAATTGCTGCGCGCGCGCGTCCCCGGGGGCTCGTTCGAGCGGCTCGTGAACATCACCTCCTTCGCGGTCTTCGCGCTGCGCGCGGCGGGCCCTCCGGGCGCGGATTCGGTGGTACGGGCGGCGGGGAGCTGGCTGGCGCGCGAGCAGAACCGCGACGGGGGCTTCGGCTTCGCGGGGCGGGGCGGTCCGAGC
>DASZFE010000331.1:0-1519 GCA_035940155.1 Solirubrobacteraceae bacterium
CCCGACGGTGGTGGCGTGGGACGCGGGGACCTCGGGCCGGACGGAGATCTTCGCGGAGTACAAGGCGCAGCGGCGCTCGCGGCCGGATCTGCTGAAGGAGCAGTGGCCGGCGATGGAACCGCTGGTGGAGGCGTTCGGGTACACGAACGTGCGGGTGGAGGGGTACGAGGCGGACGACGTGATCGCGACGATCGCCACGCGGGCGCTGGAGGCGAGCCCTCCGGTGGGGGTGATGATCGTGACGGGCGACCGGGACGTCTTCCAGCTGATCGACGGGGAGGGCGTCGTGAAGGTGATGGCGACGGCGCGGGGGATCACGGAGACGAAGATCTACGACGAGCGGGCGGTGATCGAGCGCTACGGGATCGCGCCGGGGCAGATCCCGGACTTCTACGGTCTGAAGGGGGACACCTCGGACAACATCCCGGGGGTGCGGGGGATCGGGGAGAAGACCGCGAGCGAGCTGATCCGGAGGTTCGGGTCGCTGGAGGGGGTGCTGGGCCACGTGGATGAGATCAACGGGCCCAAGCGCCGGGAGAGCCTGATCGAGCAGGCGCAGGCGGCGCGGATCTCCAAGGAGCTGGCGGCGGTGAGGCGGGACGTGGAGCTGGGCTTCGACCCGCTGGCGGAGGTGGCGCACGAGCCGGACCGCTCGCGGCTGCGGGAGTTCTTCCGGGAGTACGAGCTGCGGGACCCGCTGCGGCGACTCGAGGAGGCGCTGGAGGACGCGGGGGCGGCGAGCCTGTCGGCGGATGGCGGCGCGAGCGGGGTCCCCGGCGCGGGCGCGGACACGGAGGCGGACGGAGGCGCCCCGACGAGGCTCACGGCCCACGTCCGGGCGGGCGGGGTGCGGGAGATCGCGGAGCTGGGTGAGGAGGGGGGGCTGCGGGTGGTGGCGCGTGCGGGGGAGGTCCCGGAGGGGGCGCTGTTCGGCGAGGGCCCCTGGCGCTTCGCGGTGGCGTGTGGAGAGGACGTGTTGATCGGAGAGTGTGCCGGGCCGCGCGAGGTGGTGGAGGCGTGTGGGGTGCGGGCGGTGGTGGCGCACGACGCGAAGGCTCTGGACCTCGTCCCGCCGGGCCTCGCCCACGACACGCTCCTGGGGGCCTACCTGCTGGAGCCGGCGCGGCGGGGGTACCCGTTCGCGGAGCTCTGTGAGGAGCGGGGCTTCTCGAGCGAGATGGAGGATGCACTGGCGCGGGATGCGGTGATGCTGGGGGCGCTCGCGGAGTGGCAGCGGGAGCAGATCTCAGAGCTCGAGCTGGAGGGGGTGATGCGGGAGATCGAGCTGCCGCTGGTCGCGGTGCTGCGGGCGATGGAGGAGATCGGGGTGCGCCTGGACTGCGCGCGCCTTGCGGAGATCACGGGGCGGGTTCGGGAGGAGATCTCAGAGCTGGAAGGGGAAATCTTCGCGCTCGCGGGGGAGGAGTTCCTGATCGCCTCTCCGCAGCAGCTCGGGGAGGTCCTGTTCGAGAAGCTCGGCCTCTCGCGCAGGCGCCGGGGCAAGACGGGCTACTCGACG
>DASZFE010000332.1:0-2236 GCA_035940155.1 Solirubrobacteraceae bacterium
GTTGCGCAGCCCCGTGAGGGCGTCCTGTTCGGCGAGGCGGCGCAGGCGCTCTTCCATGAGCTTGCTTTCGGTGATGTCCTGGATCTGCGCGATGAAGTGCAGGGGCTTCCCGCGCCGGTCCCGGACGAGCCCCATCGTGAGAACCGCCGAGATGATGTGCCCGCGGGCGTGGAAGAAGCGCTTGGGGACTTCGTAGTCCTCGATCTCCCCCGCCAGCAGACGGCGGACGTGCTCGAGGTCCGTGGAGATGTCGTCCGGGTGGGTGACCTCCTCCAGCGTCTTGCTCTGCAGCTCCTCCGCGGTGTAGCCCGTGATCTTCAGGAGGGCCTCGTTCACCCGCACCCAGCGCCCCTCCTGGGTCACGAGGGCCATCCCGATCGGGGCCTCCTCGAAGACCAGCTCGAAGCGCTCCTGGGCGTGGCGGCGGGCTTCCTCGGCGTGCTTGGCGTGCGTCACGTCCCGCCAGACCGCGACGCCCCCGAGGAGCTCCGCGCCCTGGCTGCGCAGCGGGGCGACCTCGACCTCGTAGCAGGCCGTCTCGTCGGCCGACCAGACCTCCAGCGAGCGCGTCTCGCCCCTGAGGGCCGCGCGGAAGAGGGGCTCGTGGGCCTCCCAGCTTCCCCCCGCGAGGGCTTCGGCGGCCGAGCGTCCCTCGAGCTCCCCGGGGGCCGTCCCCGTGTAGAGGGAGCCCTCCCCCGCGGTGAGCAACACCCGCAGCTCGCGGTCGAAGACCAGCGCGCAGGAGCCCGGAAAGGCCCGCAGGGCCGCGAGCGCGAGCCCGCCGAGGTCGATTTCGTTCATGGACGCGCCTTTGAGGGAGACACCTACTCCTATCGGCCCGCCCGCCCCCGTCCTTGACCGCCGCACATGCCCGCCCGCGGCTGGACGACCAGCCGCGAAGTCCTCTCCCGGCTCCGGCGGGCGCTACCCCGCGCAGGCGCCTCGCGCGGCGAGACCCGTGAAGACCTGGACGCGGTTGTTCTGGGTGTCGGCGACGAAGACCCGCCCGCGACAGTCCGTCGCGATCCCGGAGGGCACACCGAGCTCGCCCGGCCCCGTCCCGGGGGCGCCCCAGCTCGCGAGCCGGCGGCCGTCGGGGGCGAGCTTCAGGACGCGGTCGGCGCGGCCCTCGGTCACGAAGAGCGATCCCGCCTCGTCCAGGGCGACCCCGGCGGGGTCCGGGACGGCCCACGAGCCCAGCAGGGCGCCCCGGGGGTCGAGCTTCACGACCTCCCCCGCCACGGCGTCTGCAACGTACATCACCCCGGCGGGGTCCACCGCGAGAGCTACTGGCCGCCGCAGCACCCCCGCGCCGAGCGTCCCCAGGGGACGACCGTCGGGGGCGAAGCGCGCGACGAGCCCCCGGGCGGCGTCGGCGACGTAGACCTCCCCGGAGCGCGCCACGGCGACGCCCTCGGGCGCGGCGAGGAGGCCTCCGTACCCGGTGCGAGCCGCGGTCCCGCTCGGCGGGCTCCCGCCGGCGCCATCACCCGAGCCGCCGCCCGCCCCGCCGGGGGCGCCGAGGGCGGCGATGAAGGCGCCCGCGGGGCTCAGGTGGCGGACGAGGCCGTTGCGAACGTCGGTGACCCAGAGGGAGCCGTCCGGGGCGGCGGCGGCGGAGGTGGGGCTGAACCAGTGGCGGCCGATGACGGCGCCACCGCCGCGGCGCCAGGTGGCGCTGTAGGCGAGGGCGGGGGTAAAGCGGTAGATCGGGCTGCGGCTCCCGTAGGTCTCGACGACGAGGAGGTCCCCGGCGGGGTCGGCGGCAAGGCCGAGGGGGGCGACGAACTGCCCGGGGGCCGTCCCCGCGACGCCCCAGACCCGAAGTGGGCGGCCCTCGGGGTCGAAGACCTCGATGCGCCCGTGGGAGGTGTCGGCGACGTAGACCTCCCCCCGGGCGTCGGTGGCGAGGGCCCGGAGGTAGCTGAGCCGCGCGTGGCCCGCGCCCCGCCAGGCCCCCAAGTAGTGGAGGTCGCGGGTGAGCTTGACGACGCGGTTGTTGTTGTCGTCGGCGACGTAGAGGGCGCTGCCGTGGAGGGCGACGTCGAAGGCGTCGGCGAAGCCGCCGGGGCCGCGCCCGAAGCGCCCGAAGGCCCCCAGGAGGCGCCCGCGGGGGTCGAGCTCGACGATCCGGTGGTCGCCGTCGTCGGCGACGTAGAGGACGCCCGCGCCCGCGGCGAGGCCGCGGGGGGAGAAGAGATGGACGGGGGCGCCCCTCGAACCGCCCCCGGGGCGG
>DASZFE010000333.1:0-2668 GCA_035940155.1 Solirubrobacteraceae bacterium
CCGAAGAGGTCGGCCCGCGCCGGCCGTTCCAACGGAGTTTCAGCTGCGTGTATCCCGGCAGGGGCCGGTCTCGCACGAGCGTCGCGACTTCGTCTCCCGCGGCGCCGATCACGGTCACGGTCACGAGATCCGCTTCCCTGATTCGGAACGACAGACGCTCCTGACGACGCGGGCCGTTCGACTGCGGCAGGAAGTACGGACCGTGTAAGAAGCGCTGCACCACCGTCGGCGTGTGCTTCAGGCGCTGCGTCACGAAGAACGCCGCGAAGCACGCAAGTACCAGCGCGGCGAAGACGATCGCCGCCAGCGGGTCCACCCCGCCCCGCCCCGTGCCCGTTCCCGCACCCGTGGCCCGGGGCATCTCCGTGCGGGCTCCGGGCGCCCCCGCGTCCGCCGCGCTCAACCCTCGCCGCCCCGTGCGCCCCCGCCCGGCGCGAAGCGCTCGACCGTTTCCGAGCGCAGCCCCAGGCGGAGGGTCTCCAGCGAGAGGACCTCCTCGGGGGCGATGTTCCCGAGGTTGCACTCGGGGCCGAAGCGAAGCAGGAACCAGACCTGCTGCTCGCGCCGGGGCGCCTCGAAGATCAGCCGCTCCGGATCGATCGCGTGGGCGATCTCGTCCACGAGCCCCATCCGGACCTCGCCGTCGGGGCGGAAGATCCCCGCGGTCCCGGACTCGCGGGCCTCGGTGATCACCTTCCACGCCCCCGCCGCGAGCTCCGCTTCGATCTGCTCCACCCAGCGGTAGGGGGCCATGATCTCCTGCGCGTCCTTGCTCCCGACCTCCGAGAGCACCACGAACTCCTCCGCGAGGCGCCCGATCAGCTCGCACTTGCGCTCGCTCTCCATCGCCAAAGTCCCGTCGGAGACCTCCACGTGGCGCAGGCCGAGCTCGTGCAGCCAGCCCACGAGGCCCTCCACGCGGCCCTGGCGGACCGCGAGCTCGGTGAGGGTCCCGCCGAGCACCACCGGGACCCCGTGGGCTGCGTAGCGCTCGAGCTTCGCGCGGAGGTTCGCCGCGACGAGGGCGGTCCCCCACCCGAGCTTCACCAGGTCGACGCTCGCCGCGACGGACTCCATCAGACCCTCGACCGCCTCCACCGAGAGGCCCGTGTCGATCACGTGCGTGATCCCCCGTTCGCGCGGCTTGGCCGAACGCTCCGGGAGGTCCAGGAAGCTCTCTATCGCGTCATCCCTGGCCCGCACCGGCCGGTTCGCCGGTCGCGGGTTCGCCTGCGCCGCCCGGTTCGGCCGCCCCGGCCGCACCGCCGCTCCCGCTCGCCGGCGCGGCCTGGTTGCTCCCGGCGATCACCGCGACCGAGGCCCCGCCGACCAGGGCGGCGGTGCCCGCGTCCAGGGGCTGGACTTTTGCGATCCCGAGCGTCTGGGCGACGTGCTCGGCGTCCGCGCGGTGTCCGCCGGAGTACTCCACGACCGTCGTCGCGTACGTCCCCGGCGGGTGCCCGGCGAGCGCCTTCGCCTGCGTGTAGCCGCTCTGCTGCAGGTCCCCCGAGAGCCGGTGCGCGAGGCCCTGGGTTTCGGTCCCGTTCAGGACCACCACGGCGGTCGCCGCCGGCGAGGCCGCGGCCGCCGCGGCCGAGCTCGTCTTCGTGCTCGACGCGCCCTGGGTCGTGCCGCCGTTCGTCCCCGAGCTCGTCCCGTTGCCGGAGCGTTCGCCGCTGAGGGAGAGCACGACGACGACCAGCACGATCACGCCCACCAGCCCGCCGACCGCGATCAGCGCCCTCACGGGCCTGCGCGGGCGATCTTCCTCCAGGAAGGGCGGGCCGGGCGGACGTGAGCGCGGGCGGGCCTGCGCATCCGTGCCCGTCCCGCCCGCGCGCCGCGCGGAGATGCGGGCGCGTGTCGGGGGAGTCGCGGCCTTGGCGGGGGTGGCCTGCCGGGGCGCGGGCGGCAGCGGCGGACGGGGGCCGCGGGCCGCGGCGGTCGCGGGCGCAGCCGCCGCGGGGTCCTCGAGATCGACGGCCGAGGAGGCGGCTTGCGCTGCGCCGGCCCTCGCGGCCACGCCGACGGGCTCGAGCTTGCCGCGCTCCGGTGGCGCCGCGCTCGTGACGTCCGCGACCCTGGCGTCGGACGCCTCGATCTCGGGCGCCCTCGCCTGATCGCCCTCCAGATCGAGCACCGGCCCCCCGGGACTCTGTGCGTCGGAGGGAGACACGGCCCCCTCCTCCTGCGCGGCTGCCGCGGGCGGCGGCGAGGTCTGTGCGAGACCGGCAGCCGCGAGGGCCGCGGGCGTCATCGCGGGCGGGAGCCCGGCAGCGGGGGCGTCCTGCACGGAGGCCGCCCCCACCGGGGCCGGCGCCGCGGGAGCCGGCGGGGCCTCCTCGCCGAGGGCGGGGGGCACGGGCGGGATGGCCGGTGGAGCATCCTGGCCGACAGGGGCCGCGACCTGGCCCGCGGGGGCATCGGGGTGTCCGGGCGGCTGAGCGGGGGGCGGGCCGTCGCCATTCTCGATGGGGACGGCGGCTACCCGGGAGGCGACCCCGACGGCGCTCGCGGCGGCCGCGGCCTGGGGAGCCGGGCGGGCGGGCGGACGGGCCTTCTGGAGGCGCTGGAGGCGCGCGGCAGTCTCGGTGCTGACGCGCCGTTCGAGCTCGGCGCGGCGCTGGTCGTCGCCGTCGGCCCACTCACGCAGGCGCTTGAGCTCGCG
>DASZFE010000334.1:0-5953 GCA_035940155.1 Solirubrobacteraceae bacterium
GCGAAGAGGTCGAGCACCCGCGCCCCCGTCACCTCCCCGAGCATCGAGAAGAGCGCCTCGCGGACCCGGTCGGAGGTCGGGCGCGTCCCCCGCCCCGAGGGCGCGCGCAGGCGCCGCCCGCCGAGGGTGCCCGCGATCACCCGCATCCGCGACACTCGCCCCGAGGGCTCACGCGGGGATCGGCTCGAGCGCCTCCTCGCCGAAGGCCCGCTCGAAGGCTTCGGCCAGGAGCGCGTGCTCGGGGGCGCACAGCTCGGGGTCCTCCCTGAGGATCGCCCTCGCACGCGCGCGCGCGCGTTGCAGCAGCTCCGCGTCCTGTGGGAGCGAGGCGATCCGGAACTGGCCGAGACCCGACTGGCGCGTCCCCACGAGCTCCCCCTCCCGGCGCAGGCGCAGATCTATCTCCGCGAGGCGGAAGCCGTCGGAGTGCTCGGCGAGCGCGCGCAGCCGCGGCGAGTCCGGCGGCCCCACGAGCAGGCAGAGCGAGGGATGCTCGCCGCGGCCCACCCGTCCGCGCAGCTGGTGCAGCTGGGAGATCCCGAAGCGCTCGGCGTTCTCGACGAGCATCACGCTCGCGTTCGCGACGTCCACGCCGACCTCGATCACGGTCGTCGCGACCAGCACGTCAATGTCGCCCGATGCGAACGCCGCCATCGCCTCCTGCTTCTCGCGCGCGCGCATCTGGCCGTGCAGGAGCGCGAGCCGCCGGCCCGCGAGCTCGCCTTCGGAGAGCCGCCGCAGCTCCTCCGTCGCGGCCCGCAGCTCGCCCGCGTCTACGGCCCCGCCGGGCGCGCCTACCCCGCCCGGCCGGTCCGCCGCCATCTCCTTCTCCGCGCCCCCGGGACCGGGCTCAACCTCGCCGAGGTCCACAAGCGGGCACACCACGTACGCCTGGCGGCCCTCTTCGAGCTGTGCGCGCACCTGCGCGTATGCCTCCGCCCGGGCCTGCTCGCCCGCGACGATCCGTGTCGAGATCGGTCGCCGGCCTCGGGGGAGCTCGCGCAGGGCCGTCACGTCGAGGTCCCCGTAGCGCGAGAGCGCGAGCGTCCGCGGGATCGGCGTCGCGGTCATGTGCAGGACGTGCGTGGAACCGTCCCCCTCCAGGGCCGCGCGCTGGCACACCCCGAAGCGGTGCTGCTCGTCGACGACCGCGAGCGCGAGCGAGCGGAAGCTGACCGTCGGCTCGATCAGCGCGTGCGTCCCGACCACGAGCGAGAGCTCCCCGCTCTCGATCTTTCCGAGGATCTCCCGCCGCCGGCGGGACGGCGTCGAGCCCATCAACAGCGCACACGGCACGGTCTCCGCGCCGAGCAGCCGCTGGAGGGTCGCGAAGTGCTGCTCGGCGAGCGTCTCCGTCGGCGCCATCAGGACCGCCTGGCGGCCGTGCTCGACCGCGCGAAGCATCGCGTAGAGCGCCACCACCGTCTTCCCACTCCCCACCTCCCCCATCAGCAGGCGCTGCATCGGGCGGGTGCTTTCGAGATCCCTCCGGATCGTCTCGATCGCCGCGGACTGCTCGCCCGTGAGCGTGAACGGAAGCCCGTGCTCGAGCCAGCGCGCGCTCAACGACGGGGGCTCGTCCAGGGCGCTCGCGCGCCGCTCCCGCCCCCGCCGCGCTCGGCGGCGCAGAAAGAGAAGCTGGCCGAGCAGGAGCTCCTCGAACGCCAGCCGCCGGCGCCCCGCCTCGTGGTCCCCGGGGACCGTCGGGAAGTGCAGCGCCGCGAGCGCGCTCGCGCGATCCGGGAGCCCCTCCGCCGCACGCAGCGCCCCTCCGAGCGGCTCGGGGACGTCCGCGAGGGCTCCCCTCGACTCCTGGACGAGCGTGAGGATCTGCGTCGAGGTCAGGCCCTCGCTCGCCGGGTAGTGCGCGACCGTCCGCCCCCGCTCGGCCTCGGCGTCCTCGTCGTCTCCGAGGCCGCCGGCACCCCCGACACCCTTCTCATCCCCGAGGCCCTTCCCGATCGCGTGGTGAACCACGTTGAAGCGCCCCGCCGTGCTTACTTTCCCGTGCAGCAGCAGCTGCGTCCCGGGCGGGTAGCGCTCCAACAGCCAGGGCTGGTTGAAGAACGTCGCCCGCGTGGAGCCCGTGAGGTCGAAGACGACCGCCTCCACCATCGGGCGCATCCCCCGGCGGCGCACCGCGCGCGAGGCGATCCGCCGGACCTCCACCGCCACCGTCGCCTGCTCCCCCGGGCACAGCGTCGCCACCGTCCGCGCCTCGCGGTGGTCGCGCGGGAGGTGCTCGAAGAGATCGCCCACCGTCTCCAGGCCGAGCGTCCGCAGCGCCTCCGCGGCCTTCACGCCCGGCACACTCAGCTCTCGCTCCAGCTCTGAGGGACGCGGCCAGCGGATCGGCGCTCCCAGGAGCTCCGCGCGGCTCAGCGGCCGGCGCGAGGCGAACGCCCACGGTGCCAACCTCCAGGCTTCATCCGCGGCGTCCCGGGCCGGTCTCGCGGTGGCCGTCGGCATCCCGCGCATCATGATCGCCGGAGCGGATGGCCCGGGTCACTCGGCCGCGAGCAGCCACCAGTACGCCGGCTGGCCGCCGCGACGGACTTCCAGCTCGGCGTGGATGCCCCCGTCGAGGAGGGCTTCGACGTCCTGGAGGTCCAGCGGGGCCTCCTCGCCCGCGAGCACGCTCACGAGCTCGGCCGGCTTGGAGCCGTTGGTCCCGTCCGCGAGCTGGGAGAGGACCTCACGGAGGGTCTCGCCGGGGTCCCCCCAGGCGACCATCTCCCCGTCGACGAAGCCCACGGCCTCGCCGCGGTCGAAGCGCCCCTGCGCGTCCTCGCGCGCGGCCGGGGCGACCGCACCGGTGCGCAAGCGCGCGAGCGCATCCTCGATCGCGCGGAGGTTCTCCGCAGCGTCCGCTTCTGGGAGCAGCGCGACGGCCGCGGCAAGCCCTGCCTGCTGGCTCGTGACCGGGACGACCGAGACGCGCTTGTCGGAGAGCTCCGCGGCGCGCTCGGCAGCCATGATCACGTTCGCGCTGTTCGGCAGCACGATCACCTCCTCCGCGGGAACCCCGTGAATCGCCGCGAGGAGCTCGTAGGTCGAGGGGTTCAGGGTCGGCCCGCCGTCGATCGTGTGCGCGCCGAGCTCCACGAACATCTGCGCCAGCTCCACGCCGCTGACGACCGCGACCACCCCGCAGCGCGGCCGAACGCCGGCGGACGGGGGCGCGTCGTGCGCGGCGGTCGGCTCATCGCTCAGGCGCTCGTCGCGTTCGGCGACCTGGACGCGCATGTCCGCGACGTCCAGCCGCGAGACCTCCCCCGCCTGCGCAAAGACCGCGGTCGCGCGCTCGGGCTCGTCGGTGTGGAGGTGAACCTTCAGCGTGCTCGGGTCCCCGACGACGAGCACAGAGTCCCCGATTCGCTCCAGCGGTCCCACGAACCGGCCCGGCCGGAGGTCCGTCCCGGTGACCGCGAAGTTCACGCAGTAGCGGTACGTGCCCGAGCTGTGCTCTGGATGGTGGATCCGCGCGGGCTCGTAGTGCTCGAGCTCCGGGGGCTCCTCCCCGCGCAGCGCCGCGACGACGCCCGCGAAGATCACCGTCAGCGCGTGCCCGCCCGCGTCCACGACGCCCGCCTCCCGCAGCGCCGCGAGCAGCTCCGGGCCACGCTCCACCGACTCCTTCCCGGCCACGATCGCCCGTTCGAGGGTGAGCGCGATCGCGCGGTCCTGCTCCTCCGGGGCCGCCTCGGGATCGAGGCGTAGACGCTCGGTGCTGTGGGCCAGCTCGCTCGCGATCCCGTGGGCCATCTCCCGCGCGACCGTCAGGATCGTGCCCTCCGCAGGCTCCCGCACCGAGGCGTATGCCCGATCGGCCGCGTTCGCCAGCGCCGCCCCGATCAGCGTCGCGTCGATCAGCTCCCCCGGGCGGCTCACGAGCTCCTCCGCGGCCCCCCGGATCAGCTGGGAGAGGATCACCCCCGAGTTCCCCCGCGCGCCCAGGAGCGCCGCGCGCGCGACCGACTGGACGATCTCCTCGCGGCCAATCTCGTCGACCGTCCGCGCCACGTCGGCTCCCTGCAGGCGGTCGAGCTCATCGAGCACCGCGCGCAGCGTCAGGACCATGTTGTCGCCCGTGTCCCCGTCGGCGACCGGGAAGACGTTCAGGTCGTTGACCTCTTTGCGGCGGGACTCCAGATGGGCCAGCGCGCCCGCCACGGCGGCCCGGAAGCGCACCAGGTTCGTGTCGCTCACAACGACATCTCTATCACCCCGCGCACCGCGGCGTCCGCCGGGGGCTCGTGAGCCGGGGCGCGTCGGCGCCCTCAGAGGGCCTTGGCGACCTTGCCGGCCTTCAGGCAGCGCGTGCAGACGTACACGCGCCGGGGCGCCTTGCCGACGAGGATCCGGACCTTCTGGAGGTTCGGGTCGAAGCGGCGCCTGGTGGCAACCATCGAGTGGCTGCGGCTGTTCCCGAACGCCGGGCCCTTCCCGCAGCTGTGACATACCTTGGCCATCGGCGGGGGAGTTTAGCGGGAAGCCGCACCGGTGCGGGGGAGCGCGGCGCGAGCCACCCGGCACGGGCGCTCAGCGAGGTCGCCTACCCCTGCCCGAGCCGCGCGCGCAACGCGGCCATCCGCAGGACGGCCTGTGCGGCGTGGCGGCCCTGGTCGCGCTTGCCCCCGCCGCTGCGCGCGAGGGCCTGCTCCATGGTCTCGCAGGTGAGGACCCCGAATGCGCAGGGGACGCCCGTTGCGAGCTGGACCTCCTGGATTCCGCGCGCGGCCTCGGCGCAGACGAAGTCGTAGTGGTCGGTCTCCCCGCGGATCACCGCGCCCAGGCAGGCCACGCCCGCGAAGCGGCCCGAGCGCGCCGCCCAGCTCGCGGCGAGGGGGAGCTCGAAGGCGCCGGGGACCTCGAAGACCTCGACCTCCGTGTGGCCGGCCTCCGCGAAGGCGCCCCGCGCGCCCACGAGCAGCCGCTGGGCGAGCTCCTCGTAGAAGCCCGCGATCGCGATCGCGAAGGTCACCCTTTGCGCCCGAGCTCGCGGTCGTGTTCCTGCTCGGCGTGGATCAGCTCCGCGTCGAGGTTGAGACCCTGGTGGTGGAGCATGTGACCCATGCGCTGCGCCTTCGTGCGCAGGTAGGTCGCGTTGTGCTCGTTCGGGGCCTGCTCGATCGGGACCTGCGCGGTGACCGAGAGCCCGTAGCCCTCGAGGCCCCGGATCTTCTTCGGGTTGTTCGTGAGGATCCGGATCGAGCCCAGGCCGAGGTCGGCGAGGATCTGCGCGCCGATCCCGTAGTCGCGCAGGTCCGCGGGGAGCCCCAGCTGCTGGTTGGCTTCGACCGTGTCGAGTCCCTCCTCCTGCAGGCGGTAGGCGCGGAGCTTGTTCAACAGGCCGATCCCGCGGCCCTCCTGGGAGAGGTAGAGCAGCACCCCGCACCCCTCGCGCTCGATCATCGCCAGCGCCGCCTCGAGCTGCTCGCCGCAGTCACAGCGCAGGGAGTGAAAGACGTCGCCCGTGAGGCACTCCGAGTGGACCCGCACGAGCACGTCCTCGGCGCCCGCGACCTCGCCCTTGACGAGCGCCACGTGGTGCTTCTCGTCCACGAGCGAGCGGTAGCCGACGGCGTCGAAGTCCCCGAAGGCCGTCGGCAGGCGCGTGGAGACGACGCGTTCGACCAGGCGATCGTGGCGGCGGCGGTAAGCGATCAGGTCGGCGATCGTGATCATCTTCAGCCCGTGGCGCTCGCAGTAGGCGGTGAGCTCGGGGACGCGCGCCATCGAGCCGTCCTCGTTCATCACCTCGCAGATCACCCACGCGGGGATCAGGCCCGCCAGGCGCGCGAGGTCGACGCTCGCCTCGGTGTGCCCGACGCGCTCGAGCACGCCGCCGGCCTTCCCCTTCAGCGGGAACACGTGGCCGCCGTGGGTGAAGTCGTTGGGACGGCTGTCGGCGCTGATCGCGAGCTGGATCGTGTGCGCCCGCTCGGCCGGC
>DASZFE010000335.1:0-5668 GCA_035940155.1 Solirubrobacteraceae bacterium
CCCGACGGGCGCCGCGTGGGGGAGCTGGATGAGGAGATGGTCTACGAGGCCCGGGCCGGACAGGTCTTCCTGCTCGGGGCCTCCTCCTGGCGGATCGAGGAGATCGGCCGCGACCGGGTGATCGTGACCCCCGCCCCGGGCGTCCCCGGGGCGGTGCCCTTCTGGAAGGGCGACTCCGTCGGGCGTCCGAAGGAGCTCGGGGAGGCGATCGGGGCCTTCTCGCGCTGGGCCGTCGAGCAGCCCGCGGAGGTCCTGGAGCGCGAGTACGACCTCGACGCCCGCGCCGCTCAGAACCTCCTGGACTTCCTGACAGAGCAGCTCGACGCGACGCGGGTCCTCCCGAGCGACCGGACGATCGTCCTCGAGCGCTTCCGGGATGAGATCGGCGACTGGCGTCTGTGCGTCCTCTCGCCCTACGGCGCCCGCATCCACGCCGCCTGGGGCCTGGCCCTGGCGGCGCGCATCCGCGAGGAGCTCGACCTGGAGGCCGACGCGATCTCCTCCGACGACGGGATCATCCTCCACCTCCCCGACGCCGAGGAGCTCGACGGGCGGCGCCTGCTCGAGCTCGTCCTGATCGAGCCCGAGGAGCTCGAGGACCGCGTCGTCGCCGAGCTCTCCGGCTCGGCCCTCTTCGGGGCGCGCTTCCGCGAGAACGCCGCCCGGGCGCTCCTGATCCCCCGGGCCTACCCCGGCAAGCGCACGCCCCTCTGGCAGCAGCGCCTGAAGGCCCAGTCGCTCCTGGAGGTCGCCAAACGCTACGGGGACTTCCCGATCGTCCTGGAGACCTACCGGGAGTGCCTGCGCGACGTCCTCGATCTCCCCGGCCTCGAGGATCTCCTGGGCCGCCTGCGCCGCCGCGAGCTCACCCTGATCGAGGTCGAGACCCCGAGCGCCTCCCCCTTCGCCTCCTCGCTCCTCTTCGACTACGTGGCGACCTACATGTACGAGGGCGACACCCCCAATGCCGAGCGCCGAGCCGCCGCCCTCTCGCTCGACCGCGACCTCCTGCGCGAGCTGTTGGGCTCGGAGGAGCTACGCGAGCTGATCGACCCGGGCGCGCTCGCGCTCGTCGAGGACGACCTCCAGCACCGCTCCCCCCGCGCCCGCGGGGTGAGGGGCGACGAGCTCCACGACATCCTCCGCCGGATCGGTGACCTCACCCTCGCCGAGGCCGGCGAACGGATCCTCGGCGAGGAGGGCGCCCTTCCGCTCCTTGAGGCCCTGGAGCGCGAGCGGCGCGTCGCGCGGGTGCGGATCGCGGGGGAGGAGCGCTTCATCGACGCGGCCGACGCGGGCCTCTACCGGGACGCCCTCGGGGTCGTCCCGCCGGGGGGGCTGCCCGAGGCGTTCCTCGCGGAGGTCCCCGACGCCCTCCTCGCTCTCTTGCGCCGCTACGCCGCGACCCACGGTCCCTTCACCCCCGAGGAGCCCCGCGCGCGCTGGGGGATCGGCGCCGCCCCTCTCGCCGCGGCCCTCGCCGAGCTCGAGCGCCGGGGGACCCTCGTGCGGGGGGAGATCCGCCCCCTTGCGCGGGAGCGGGACGCGGAGGCGCGGGGCGCACAGCGGGAGCTCTGCGACGTTGAGGTCCTTCGCCGCCTGCGCCGCGCTTCCCTCGCGGCCCTGCGCAAGGAGATCGAGCCCACCGACCGCCGCGCCCTCGCGGCCTTCCTGCCCTCCTGGCACGGGATCGACCGGCGGCGGGGTCCCGCCGCTGTCGCCCCCAGGGGCTCCCGGGTCGCGGGGCGCCCCGGGGCCGCGGCATCCGCCGCCGCCGGGGTGGAGCGGCTGCGGGAGGTCCTCGTGCCCCTCCAGGCCCTCCCGCTGACCCCCGGGACCTGGGAGCGGGAGGTCCTGCCCCGGCGCCTCGGGGCCTACTCGCCGGCCTGGATCGACGAGCTCTGCACCTCCGGCGAGCTCCTCTGGATCGGCGCGGGCGCCCTCGGGCGGGGTGACGGGCGCGTCGCGCTCTACCTCCGCGAGGACCTCCCCCTGCTCGGGCCGCCCCCCCGGCGGGACTCCCCCGGCCCGCCCCCCGCGGCCGAGCCCCACGCGCTCCTCCGGGCCGCCCTGGGGCGGGGGCCCTCCTTCTTCGTCGACCTCCTCGCCGCCATCGACCTCCCCCCCGAGGAGCTCCGAGAGGCCCTCTGGGACCTCGTCTGGGCCGGGGAGGTCACCAACGACGCCTTCGCCCCCCTCCGCGCCCCGCGTCTGACGCTCGCCCGGGGCGAGGGCGCCCGGGGCGGGTCGCGCGGCCAGGGAGGCCCGGCAGGCCAGGCTCGGCCCCCGGGCCCCGGACGGCTCGTCGGGCGCTCCCGGTTCGCCCCCCGCCGCGGTCGCCCGCAGGCACAGGTCCAGGGTCGTTGGCTCCTGACGGCCCCCCTCTTTAGAGAAGCACCCCCCGACCCCTCCGTTAGCCGCCGCGCGCTCGCGGAGCTCCTCCTCGAGCGCCACGGCATCCTCACCCGCGAGCTCGTCCTCTCCGAGGGCCACCCCGGGGGCTTCGCCGCGCTCTACCCCGAGCTCGGTCGCCTGGAGACCCTCGGGATCGCCCGCCGGGGCTACTTCGTCGAGGGGCTCGGGGGCGCGCAGTTCGCGCTCCCGGGCGCCGTCGAGCGCCTCCGCTCCCAGCGCCCCCCCGAGGAGACCCCCCCGCTCGTCCTCGCCGCGAGCGACCCCGCCCAGCCCTACGGCGCCGCCCTCCCCTGGCCCGAGCCCCCCGTGCGGGCCGAGGGGTCGGGACGCTCCGGGCGCCCGGCGCAGGCCGACGTGGGCGATGGGCGGGAATCGCGCGCGGGCTCCCGGCGCCCCACGCGGGCGCCCGGGGCCAATGTCGTCCTCGTCGGCGCCGAGCCCGTCCTGTACCTCGAGCCCCGTGGGCGGGGGCTCAGGGTGCTCGTCGGGAGCGACGACTCGCGTGTTCCCGTGGCCCTCGCGGCCCTCGCGGAGGAGGTCCGGAGCGGGAAGCTCGGACGGATCGCCCTCGAACGGATCGACGGGGAGCCCGTCCTGGGCTCCCCCTGGGAGGCCGCCCTCGCGGAGGTAGGCTTCCACGCGGGCCCCCGGCGGCTGACGCTCGGCGCATGAGGGCATTCGACCGTGGGGGAGCAGTTTGCGAAAAATGTTTCTGACTTTATTTTCCCGCCGTTTCCGGCGGAATTCGCGCCGGCCGGGGCGCGTCTTCGGGTTCGGCCTTGCTTTTTCCATGCGCTTCGCTTAGGTTCGTCGAATAGTGGGGATGGGTGGGACAGAGAGTGATCTGAAGCCGCTGTATCGACGGCTTCCGCACGGGCCGCACGGGCTGGGCCGAGATGCGGTCGCACGCCACCAGCGAGCCCGACTCTACGGCGCGATGATCGAGTGCGTCGACAAATGGGGCTACACCGAGATGACCGTCGCGCAGCTCATCGCGCTCGCGGGCGTCTCCCGGAGGGCCTTCTACGAGCAGTTCGGCAACAAGGAAGAATGCTTCCTGGCGACCTACGACATCGTGATCGCGCGCTCGAAGAAGAAGGTCACCGAAGCCTGGAACACCGACCGGGGCTGGGCGAACCGTCTGCACCGCTCCTACCAGGCCTTCCTCGACGACGCCGTCCGCAACGCGAAGGGCTCCCGCCTGGCCTACATCAGCGCCCTCGGCGTCGGGCCCAAGGCGCGCACCCGGACCGTCCTTGCGAAGGCCAGCTACGAGCGGCTCGTCGCCAAAGCGCTGAAGGCCGCCCCGGACGCGGGCAAGCAACTCCCGTCGATCGTCCCCTGCGCGATCGTCGGCGGCACCCGCTACGTGACCTTCTCCCGGCTGCGCGAGGGCCGCGAGGGAGAGCTCCCGGGCCTCACGGACGAACTGCTCGACTGGCTCTCCACCTACCGGTGCCCGGCTGCGGGACGCCTGAACATGCCCACCATCGAACGTCCCCCGCGGGCCCCCGTCGCCCGGACCGGGTTCCTCGTGGACGAAGACAAGCGCTCGCGGGCGCTCGCCGCGGTGATGCGCCTGATGATCGCCGACGGCTACGCGGGGCTGAGCGATTCGAAGATCGCGCAGGAGGCCGGTATCTCCACGGAAGCCTTCCACCGACACTTCGAGACCAGGGAGGAATGCCTCCTGGTCGCCCTCGACGAGTTCTCCGACGAGGCGATCGAGGTCGCAAGATCCGCCGGGGAAAACGCGAGCGACTGGCCCGAGGCGGTCTACCTGGGGACGAAGGCCTTCGCGGACTACGTCGCCGCGCATCCCGGGCTCGCGCGGGTCACCCTCGTGGACATCTACGATCTCGGCTTCGGGATGGTCGACCGGCTCGCGGGGATCGTCGAGAAGTTCGTCCGCGCGCTCCAGGAGTACGGACCCGAGCCGCTCCGTGGCCCGATCGTCTCCGCCGAGGCCGTCACGGGCGCGATCTGGTCCGTCCTGGACGCATGCGCCCAGCGCAACAAGCTCCGGAGCGTCGGGAACCTCTCCGATCATCTCGCCTTCCTCGTCCTCGCTCCCTACATCGGCCCGAAACCCGCGGTCGAGTCGATCGAGGGCACGCGCCGGCGCCTCGTGCGGGGCTGAGCGCCCGGTCGTATCCTCGTCAGGATCGCGCGTGCGACCGTCAAGGAGGGGGCTCCATCGGTCGAAGATCAAGCATGGCTCTCCCGAGCAACTATCGTGATCACGATGCGCCATGAGGATCACCCCCCGGCGGACAACGCCCTGCGCTTCCTGAGCCACGGCGTCAGGGGCTCGACCTTCCGCCGCGTCGGCCACAAGGGCGCCGCCAACATCGCCCCCGGGAACACCCTGGAGAGCTTCCTCGCCGCCCTCCGCGCCGGGGTGGACATGATCGAGTTCGACGTCCTCCCCGAGCGCCCCGACGGCACCGGGCGCCTCCTCCTCGCCCACGACTACCGCGCCCTGCGCGAGCGCGCCCCGCTGACCCTCCAGGAGGGCCTCGCGCACTTCGCCGGCGAGGCCTACGCGGGGATCGAGCTCGACGTCGACGTGAAGCTCCCCGGATACGGTGTGCGGGTCGTGGAGGCGCTGCGCGAGGCCGGACTCGTCGAGCGCTCCCTCGTGAGCAGCATGTTCCCCGAGGACCTCGACGCCATGCGCGCCACCGAGCCCGGCCTGCGCGTAGGCTGGTCGGTCCCGCGGGTGCGGCGCGACTACACCACGGGCGCCCTCACCCTCGTGCCCGCGCTCGCGGCCCTCACGGGCTACCGCGCCTGGCTCCCGGGTCGCGCACGGGCGATGCTCCGCGAGGGCCGCTTCGACGCGATCATGGCCCACTGGCGCGTCGTCACCTCGGGGCTCGTCCGCGCCGTCAAGCAGGGCGGGGGGGAGCTCTACGTCTGGACCGTCGACGACGGCGCCCTCATCGAGCGCCTCAGCGCCCTCGGGGTCCACGGGATCATCACCAACGACCCCCGCCTCTTCTCCTCCACCCCGCTCGCCGCAGCCCTCAGCCCTCAGCCCTCGGGGCTGATCGCGTTGGGGTAGTTGCCATAGGCCAGGGCGGTGGGGATGCCGCTGAGGCGCCGGCTCATGCGCTCGAAGACGCGCGCGGCGGGGGTCTCGGCGGGCCAACCGTACCTGCCCCAGAGCCCCTGGCAGGGCCCGGCGTCGGTCGGCGCGAGGACGGTCTCGGCGAGGAGCTTCGCCAGGCCGCGCATCCCCTCGTGCAGG
>DASZFE010000336.1:0-3872 GCA_035940155.1 Solirubrobacteraceae bacterium
CGCTCGGCCTGGCGGGCCGCGTGGTGGGCGATCCGCTCGCGGTCGACCCGCAGGGGGAGCGTCTGGGCGATGAAGGGCGCCTGGCGGCCCTCGGGAGTGCTCCAGCTGAGGATCGCGTGATGCTTGGGCAGGTGCAGGCGGGCATCCGGGTGGGCAAGCGTGGTCAGGCTCTCGATGTCCGGACGCACGATGTCGGAGAAGCTCGCCATCATCAGGCTCGCCGCGTCGCGCGCGTCTTTCTCGGAGGCCGTAGCGAAGTAGACCCGGTGCGCGAAGAGCGCGTCCAGCTGATCGCGGACCTCACGATCGACCCACTGGGAGTCCGTCTGCCAGCACGCCACCGTCTCCAGGCCCGCCGAGCGCTTCAGCGCCATCGTCTCCGCGAAGCCCCGGTTGAGCGCCAGCGGGGCCTCGTCGACCTTCAGCGCCACCACGACCCGCTCGGACGCCGGGACGTGATCCTGCTGGCGCGCCAGCGCCGCGTCGAGCATCCCCACCAAGAGCTGCATCAGCACCGAGGTGTTCCCCGCTCCCATCCCCCCCAGGGCGCCCTTCACGACGAGGACCTCCCGCCCCGCGATCACCCGGTCGAAGTCCACCCGCAGCGACTCGTTCAGCAGGACCCGCTTGATCGAGGAGGAGTTCAACAGTCGCGCCAGCTTGTTCACCGGGGCGTCCAGCTTCGCCGTCGTCATGCTCCGCGCGTCCGCCAGCTGCGCCACCAGCTCCGCCGTGAAGAACTCCGATATCTCCTTGAACTCCGGCTGCGAGCGCAGGCTCGCCCCGACCCGGGCTCGGTAGGCGTAGCCCTCCTCACCCACCGAGAGCAGCCGCGCCGCGTCCCAGAGGCTCGAGCGGCGATCGTGCGCGAGGACCGCGATGATCGCGTTGCGCAGGTACCGGTCCGAGGAGGCTCTGATGTCCGCGTCGGTGAAGAGGTTCCGCAGCGCCCCCACCACGTAGTCCGCGATCACGTCCGCCGGCGCCTCCACCGCGAGCGGGTTGAAGCCACACCGCGGGTCTGAGAAATCGAGCAGCGTGCACGTCCGCTCCGGCGGGACCAGGCTCACCGCGGCCTCCGCCGCGTCGCCCTTCGGATCGAGGACGATCACCGCGCAGCGCTCCCGGCGCAGGTCCTCCGCGACCGTCGCCACCAGATAGCTCGACTTCCCCTGCTCCACCGTCCCCGGCACCGCCGTGTTCTGACGCCGCAGCTCCGGATGGATCGTCACCGGCCCGAGGGAGTCCCGCAGCGTCCCGGGCCCCTCCGTCGGTCGCATGATCGCCGGCGGCGCCGGCGCGATCGCGAGCGCCGCCCGGGCGAAGGGGACCGCCGCGTAGTCCGCCGAGGGCAGGTGCCAGAGGGCCGCGAGCTCCGTCGAGGCGAAGACCCCCTTGCGCGTCGAGGGGAGCGGGTTCCCCTCCCCGCGCCTCACCCTCCGCGTGTAGAGGCCCAGCAGGCCGTGGCGCAGCCCCGTCCCCCGTTCCACCAGATGATTCTCCGCCCCCTCCGCCCGCAGCGCCGAGGCGATCTGCTCGCAGGCCGAACGGGTCGTGCTCACGATCCGCACGTCCGCGAAGAAGAGCGGGCGATGCTGGACATCCAGGCCCCCAACCAGCTCTACCTGGTCCAGTAGCGAGCGCTCCCGCGTGAGGAGCAGTCCCTCGCGCCGCCCCACCTCGGCCTCCCGGTGCTTGAAGCGGCGCTTGGCGTGCCATTCGAACAGCGCCGGGGTCGGCGTCAGGGCGATCTGCACGAAGGCCGCCTCCCCGCAGGCGCCCATCGCGGTCAGCAGACGGTTCACCCCCGGTTCGCGCTTGTGCTCGAAGCGGTCGATCACCTTCGTGCGCTCGATGAACTCCGCCCGCTTCTTCAGGCGCAGGATCGCCGGCGGGACGCCCACCTGCTCGTGGGCGGGACGCAGGGCGCAGTTCGGATAGACCCCCCGCAGGGTCGCCTGAACCGTCACCTCGAACCCCGCCGGGCAACACACCGCCAGCCAGACCCGCGACGCGCCTGGCCGATCGGCGGCACCCCCGCCGGGGTGCTCGTGGTGGATCTCCAGCGCCAGGGAGGGCTGCCCGGCGAGGAGCCGCCGCCACCAGCGGCGCAGGAGCCGCTTGTGGAGGGCCTCGTACATCGCCACCACCGCCTCCGCGCTCGCGCGGTCGGTCCGGTAGGCCTCCACGCGTAGGCGCACGTAGCGCCGTCGCCCGCGCGCCCGGGCACGGAGGATCGTCACGGCGCTCAGCCCAAGCAGCAGCGCGAGCGCCGCCCACGCGAGCGCCTCTCCAAACGGGCCTATCCATCCAGGCGCGTGGGTTGCCACCGCCACGTGGGAGCTCGGCACGGCCACGGCGATATGGGAGCTCGGCGCGCCACGCAGGGCACGTCCCAGACCACCCTGGAGCAGCCATAGAAAGAGCCTCAGGGCGAGCAGCCCGGAGAGCAGTCCGAGCAGCCGCCAGAGCAAAGAGCGGGCAAGCACCTCTCTCTCCTCCGACGACCGCGGAGCGGGCGGGACATCTGGACGGGCTCCTACGAGCGGGCGTCTACGGCGCGCGCGTCGCGCGCTCGACCAGGGATCCCCGTTCGGTCAGGTGCCACGAGTTCGACCCACCCTGCGTCTGGCCCTCGCCCGTGTTGACCACGAGCTCCAACCGCTCGAGTCGCGTGAGAAGCTTTGAGATCTGTCCCTGGTCTGAGATGCCCGCCCCGTCCGCGACTTCGCGGTTGCTCGCGCCGGGGTGCTCGCCGATGAAGGTCAGCACGCGCACCGTCCTGTACGTGAGCCGCATTTCCAGTCCGTTGAGGGGATCCTTCGGAGCTCGCTCAACAGCCGCCCGACCGATCTTCGGGGCGGGCTTCGCCGACTTCGTCAACTCCGCGTTCGCGGCCTCGGGTCCCAGGTAGGGCAGCACGATGATGCTCATCAGTGGACCCAGCAGCTCCGTCAGCGGCGCTCGCCCCCTTCCTATGAGCCGCGCGTGGAGGATCGTGAAGATCGCACCGACGACCCCTTCGGCGGTGATCTCGGGAAGCTCCACCGCCTCCTTGGCTCCATCCTCCCTCGACACGGTGCGCCCGAGGTCGACGATCTGCTCGAGCCTGCTCATGACCTCCGCGCGGTTCTTCAGGACTCTCGGCCCCGCCCCCATGGCCTCGACGACGCAGAGCCTCGCCAGTGCGGGCTCGGCGTCCAGGAAGGTGAGCAGCGCCAACAGGCCCGCGCGCACTCCCTCGAGCCAGTTCGATTCCCGCTCATAAGCACGGGCGACGAGCGTCCCGACGCGCTCGACCGTATCGTCGAAAGCGGCTCGGAAGCAGTCCTCGCGGTCGAGGAAGACGTCGTAGAAGGTCTTGCGCGAGACCTTCGCCCGAGCGATCACCTGGGCGACCGTCAGGCGCGAGTACCCGACCTCCTGGACCGCCTCGACCGTCGCGCTGAGCATCCTGCCACGCTGGATTTCGGTCACCTGCCCACGTGGCAGACTGCTCGGACCCGGCCGCAGCCGGGAGGTCCTCAAGCGCGTCTCGTCCCAAAAAGCCATCTCTTCCTGTCCACCGATCCCGTCCAATCATCGATACGGCCCGCCAGGGCCCGCACCCGTTCGAGGCTCGCCGCCGCCTCTGACAGCGGCGCCCTCCACCGGTACAGCACCAGATGTTCTATTACTTTGAGGACAAAAAGTCGAGCCCTGTCTCCCACTCTCTCCATCCAGTCCCTCGAACAACCCCACCAAAACGCCAGAACATCGCTCCCAGACACAGATATCCGACCCATCCCGGTGCCGCTCCCAGGTGCGCGATCGATGTGATCTATGGTTCTTTACGCATAGTAAGAACATACATTGCTGTCCGACCGGCCCTT
>DASZFE010000337.1:0-1654 GCA_035940155.1 Solirubrobacteraceae bacterium
CTGTTGCGCGAACGGGGCGCGCGGATCCTCGAGCCCGAAGAGGGACGCCTGGCCTCCAAGGGCGAGCACGGGATCGGGCGTCTGATGGAGCCCGCGCTGATCCTCGCCGAGTGCGAGGCGCTGCTCGCGGGCTCGTCGAGCACTGCGGGCGCACGTGGGACTCGCGGCACCGAAGGCCGCGGCTCCTGGGAGGGAGTGCGCGTGCTCGTCACCGCGGGGGGGACCCGCGAGGCGATCGACAGCGTGCGCTTCCTCGGGAACTCCTCCTCGGGACGGATGGGTCTCGCGCTCGCGCAGGCCGCGCGCGCGCGGGGCGCGGAGGTGAGCGTGATCGCCGCGAACGTCTCCCTCCCGCGCCCGGAGGGCGTCGAGTGGCAGGAGGTCGTCAGCGCGGGCGAGCTCGAGGATGCCTGCAAGGCGCGCTTCCCGGAGTGCGAGATCCTGCTGATGGCGGCGGCGGTCGCCGACTACCGGCCCACCGAGCCCCTGGCGCGAAAGCTCAAGAAGCACGAGCACGACCGCGTGCACCTGGAGCTCGAGTCCACGCCGGACGTCCTCGCGGGGCTCGCGGCCGCACGCACGCCCTCCCAGACCCTCGTGGGCTTCGCCGCCGAGCACGGCGAGGGCGCGGTCGAGCGCGGTCGCGGGAAGCTGAAGATGAAGTGTCTGGACGCGGTCGTCGTCAACGACATCTCCCGCGCGGACATCGGCTTCGAGTCCGAGTCCAACGAGGTCACGATCGTGACCGCCGAGGGCGAGGAGCACCTCCCGAGGGCGCCCAAGGCGAGCATCGCCGAGGCGATCCTCGACGCGGTCGAGCGGTTGCGCTTGGATCGGAGTCTGGAGGGCGACGTTTGAGTCGCGGGTCGGATGCCCGCTTGAGGTACACTTGATCTGGAGCTTTCGTGCCGCGCATTCCCGCCGGCAGTCGTATCGAGAGTGGGCGGCTTGCCCACTTTTTTACTTTCAGGAGGGAGGCCGATGACAGCCCTGCAGACCGAAATCGAGGAGCGGCTCGCCGAGCGCGAGCCCGATGTGGAGGTCCTGCTCGCGGAGCTCGTCGGCGGTACCACTCTGCGGGTCTTCATCGACCATCCCAAGGGCGTCACGCTCGCCCTCTGCGAGCGCGTCACGCTCGCGCTCTCCGATCTGCGCGAGCGCTACACCCTCGAGGTCTCCTCGCCCGGGCGCGAGCGCCCGCTGACCAAGCCCGACCACTTCAGGCGCTTCGTCGGCCGCCGCGCGCGCATCCGCACCTGCAACCCTCGTGCGGCCCACGGCGCGGGGCAGGAGATCGGCGCTCAGGCAGGCGGGACGAGCGCACGCCGGAGCTTCACCGGTGAGCTCGTCGGCGCCTCCGAGAGCGAGATAACCATCGCGGCCGAGGGGGGCGTGATCGCGATTCCATACTCGGAGATTCGTCGTTCGACCCTCGTCGAGGAGTAGCCATGTCACGTGAGATCCTGGAGGCAATGCACGCGCTTGCGCGCGAGAAGGGCATCGAGCCCGAGAAGCTCATGCTCGCGCTGGAGGACGCGCTGCTCTCCGCCTACAAGAAGCAGCCGGGCTCGGCGAAGTACGCGCGCGTGGAGATGGACCGCGAGACCGCGGACTTCCGCGTGATCGAACTGATCATCCCCGAACGCCTGGAGGC
>DASZFE010000338.1:0-3639 GCA_035940155.1 Solirubrobacteraceae bacterium
TTCCCGAGGACCTGCTCCAGGAGCCGCTCGCGCCCGGGGAGGCGCAGATCCGAGAGCTCCTGGGTGCCGAGCACGAGGCTCATCCCCGCCGAGCGCGCCCGCGCGAAGAGCCGCGCGACCTGCTCGGCGGCCAGCGCGGAGAACTCGTCGATCACGACCACCGAGCCCACCGGGGCGCCCTGGAGCGCCGCGACGGTGCTCTGGAGATCCTGGACGATCGCCGAGCCCAGCATCTGCGCGAGCAGCGGACGGCTGTCGGAGCGGAGGCTGAAGTACACGACGGCCCGTCCCCGGACGGCCCCGAGCAGGTCGAAGGAGCGCGCCCCGGGCGTGCTCGGATCGATCCAGCGCCCCACGTCGGACTCGACGACGATCGCCAGGCGGTCCCTGACGCCCGTCAGATCGCCCCGCTGGCGCGGGGTGAGCGAGTCGAGATACTCGTGGACCTCCCGGGCCTCGAGCTCGGGGAGGCTCCGCGCGAGCAGCTCGAGCCGCTCGGGGTCGAGGTGACGGACGACCTGCGCGAGGCTCACCCGCAGGCCCGCCCGACGGAGCGTGCGGATCTCGTGGCCGAGGTAGCGCTGAGCCTGGCGGAGGTAGTGGGGCTCGGTGAAGCGCTCCCCGGCGAGGAGCCTGTCGGCGATCTCGGTCTCCCCGCCGTGGGAGTAGGGGTTGTAGACGCTCTCCCCCTCGGGGGTCCACTCGATAAAGCTGGCGCCCCGCGCCCGCGCGGCCTGCGCCAGGGCATCCCGCATCCCGCGGTCGTCCTTCGGGTCGATCACCACGGCCGCCATCCCCCGTTCGATCGCGCGCGTCGCGATCCAGGTCTGGGTGACCGTCTTGCCCGAGCCGGCCGCGCCCACGACGAGCGTGTGCGTCCCGCCCCGGGTCCCGCCGAGCGGGATCGTGACCTGCCGACCGGCCCCGTCACAGCCAACCGCCAGCTCGTCGGTGTCGCCCACGTTCGTCCAGAGGGGATCCCCGTCGGTGCGCAGGCGTGAGAGCGCCGCCCCCACGAGAGCACGGAGAGCCTCCAGCGGACCACGGCGCTCGCGGGCGATCTCCGCGAGGTCCGCGCCGGCCTGGAGGTCTTCGCGGTGCCAGCGCCGTCCCTGCGCGCTCGCCGCGAGGGCCCCCGCGGCAAGGGTCCAGGTGAGGGAGCCCAGGAGCCCCTGTGCCTCGAGGACGATCGGCAGGGCGAGGGCGGCCCAGCTCCAGTGCAGATGCCGCCGGCGCATGGCCCGCGCGATCAGGTAGCCCAGGAGGAGCCCGAGCGCGAGGTGGATCGTCGTGCTCAGGAGCCAGTGGGCGAGCTGCTCCAGAGGCGCGAGCGGATCGATGGTGGGTTCTTCGGGGTATTCGTTTGCTGCGTTCGTCGGGTACGTCGTCGAGGGCATTGCGCCGCTCCTTTCGATGGGGCCGGCGAACGCGCCCCGAGGGGCGCGCCCTCCGGCGGGTTAACGAGCGACGGCGAGCCCGAGGGCTCGCCGTCTTGATCGGGTGCTGCTGGTGCTGCAGGCGCTGCCGTGATCGAGCCGGGGGCTCGGTTCGTCGATCGCCGGGAGACCGGCTCGACGCGCGCCTCAGATCAGCCGGTAGCCGACCCCTCTGAGGCAGACGATCCAGTGCTCGCCGCCACCGGCGAGCCCGTCGGCGCCGCCCGCGAGCTTCGCGCGCAGGCGACTGGCGTGGGTGTCGAGGGTGCGCGTGCGCCCGGGGGCGCGGTAGCCCCAGACCTCGCGGAGGAGCTCGTGCCTGGAGAAGACCCGCCTGGGGTCGCGGGCGAGGTGTGCAAGGAGCTCGTACTCGAGGCGGCAGAGCTCCAGGGGTCGACCGTGGAGGGTCACGGCGCGTGCGCGCGGATCGATCGCAAGCGCTCCGACGCGGATGATCGCCTCTGCGGGCTCGCCCGGGATCGGCGCCACCGGGGGTTGCGCGAGGGTCGCACCGAGGCCGACGCTCGCGTCGAGCCGCTCGAGGATCGCCCGCCCGAGCTCGGAGTCGGACTCGATGAGCAGGATCGGGATCGCCCGGCTCATCCGAGCTCGACCTCGCGCGGGCTCAGGCCAAGACCGTGGCGGGCGATGAGGGCGAGGACGTCGGTGTGGACCCAGGGCGTCGGCCCGCCCCCGCGGCTCTCGGAGAGGAGCCCGACGCGCCGCGCGAGCCAACTCGTCTCGCCGCTGGGATTCCCCCGCGAGTCGTACTTGACGCGCCCGCAGCGCATCGCGATCTCGCTCATGCTCGCCACGCCGGTCCTGACCGCGGCGAGGACGGCCTCGCGCAGGCCACGGTTGAGGACGATCCGGCTCGCCTCCAGGCGCTCGAGCTCGGTCCGGAGGGCGCTCGTCGAGACGAGCGGGTCCTCCCGCGGGCAGGCGAGCGCCTGTGCGGTGAGGGCGCAGACGGGGTCGTAGCTCTCTAGCGAGGCCACGAGCGCCCGGACGCTCACGGGCTCGGGATCGCCCTCCTCGCCGTCGAGCGGATACGCGCACCAGCGAAGCTCGGGGATCGAGGTCCCGGAGCCCAGAGGCTCGAGCCGGTGCACGCGGCCCTCCCCGTCACAGACCTCCACGTCGAGCGGTCCGCGCTCGGGAGGGAGGTCGCGCTCGAAGGGCCCGGTCCGAAGGTCCTCCTCGGTGAGACGTCGGCAGCGGCAGGGGCGGCCCTCGCGTAGGTACTCCGCGCAGACGAGCGCGGCATTTGAGGCGGGCTCCTCGGCGGAGAGGTGCGCGACGAGCCGTCCGTCCCCGAGGGTGCGCGCGTCGCGGTCGACCACGAGGAGGCTCTCGCGGGCGCCGTCCAGCGCGACGATCTCGCGGGGACGTCCCTCGCGGTCGACGTAGCGCCCGAGGGCCTGCGACGAAACGGGTGGCGGGATCGGGGTGGTCTGTATCTGGTCGATCATGGCGAGCCTCCTGGCCGTCGGTGGGCGCGTGCCCGGTTTTCGGTGGAGGGCCTTCTAGGGCTCGCTTGGGAGGGCGTCAAGCCTCGGAGGAGGGTGCGAGAGCAGCCTTCCCGATCGCCCGAGACCCCCCGTAGGGGGTTCTCGGGGCGGCGTGCGATTACCGCGAGCGGCTTAGAAAGCCGGCGGGATCGCGATCACTGAAGGTGCGCGGCGGGGGTGCGGGATGAGAGAGCCTTGGCGTGGACGGAACGCGCGGTGAGGGAGTTTCACGGGACCCGCCTCGGCGGTATCGGTGTCGGCGTACGCCGATGGCTCAGGGAAGCGAAAGAAAGGAGGACCTCAGAGTAACCCGCGCCGTGTACGGATCTCGCCCGCCCCGCCCGGGAGCCCCCGAGGGCAAACCCGACTGCATCTAAAAAAAATTGCAGTTCGGCTCTGGAAAGCCAAAAAGCGCCCCCCGTGCGTGCAGTCGGGCCGTGCTCGACGCCCCGGGTGACTGCGCCCCGCTGCCCCCCGGAGACCCCGTGACTGCACCCACCGCCCGGGCGACCGCAGATCGGGGGCCCCGACCTCGCGAGCCCTATCGCGCCAACGGGGGGAGGATCTCGCGCACCTCGAGGAGGGGCTCGCGCGCGCGAGGGTCGCCCTGGGCTCGGGCCACCCGGACCTCGGGCGGCAGACGGGGTAGGCCGTACGCGAGCAGGACCCCCTCGTGCGCGTCCCGCTCGGAC
>DASZFE010000339.1:0-3241 GCA_035940155.1 Solirubrobacteraceae bacterium
CGAGTTCTGTGCGCTCCTCTGGGGGGAGTGCGGCGAGGAGATCGTCCAGGCGTGCCTGGAGGCCCTGAGCGCGTCGGGCGAGGGCTTCTCGATCACGAGCTCCTACGGATCGGTGACGCTCCCGACCGAGACCGACGACCCCGAGCTCGCGCTCCAGCTCGCCGATGAGCGGATGTACGCCTACAAGGACTCCAGTCGCGCGAGCGCGGGCAAGCAGACCCGGGACCTCGCGCTGCAGATCCTCGCGGTCCACGCGCCCGAGCTCCACGAGCACGCCTCGCACGTCGCGACCCTCGTCGAGAGCGTCGGTCGGCGCCTGGGGCTCAAGGACCAGGAGCTCGCCGACGCGGTCCACGCGGCCGAGCTGCACGACATCGGCAAGGTCGCGATCCCCTTCGCGGTCCTCCACAAGCCCGGTCCGCTCGATGGGGAGGAGTGGGAGCTGATGCGCCGTCACCCGGCGATCGGGGCGAACATCCTCAGCGCCGCCCCCGCGCTCGCCCGGGTCGCCGAGATCGTCCGCTCGACCCACGAGCGCTACGACGGCACGGGCTACCCCCGCGGGGTCGTCGGTGAGGAGATCCCACTCGCGAGCCGGATCGTCTTCGTGTGCGACTCCTTCGACGCGATGATCTCCGAGCGCCCGTACGAGAGGGCGAAGACCGAGGCGGACGCCCTGGAGGAGCTGCGCCGCTGCGCGGGGACCCAGTTCGACCCGCGCGTCGTCGAGGCGTTCGTCGCCGAGCACCTCGCGCGCCACGAGGCGCAGCTCAAGGGCGACGCACCGGCCTCCGCCTCCTCCGAGGCGAGCCTCGGCGCGGCCGCCTGAGCGCCGCCCAGGAGGCCAAGCCGGTCGGGAGGCCGGCAGGCCGCGCCCCAGGTCGACTCAGGAGGCCTCGCGCAGGAGCTGGGCCTCGGGGAGGTCCTGGAGCTTCTTGAGCGTGCGACTCTCGATCTGGCGAGCGCGCTCGCGGGTGATGTTGAAGGCGCGGCCGACCTCCTCGAGGGTGCGCGAGCGCCCGCCTGTGATGCCGTAGCGCATCTCGATCACCTCGCGCTCGCGCCGGGAGAGCGCCGCGAGGGCGCGCCCGACGCACTCGCGGCGCAGGGCCGCGGAGGCGAGCTCGAAGGGGGAGGAGGCGTTGAGGTCCTCGACGAGGTCCCCGAGGACGGAGTCCTCGTCCTCGCCGACGGGCTTCTCGAGCGAGATGGGCTGCTGGATCATGCGGAGCATCTCGCGGATCTCGATCGTGGAGCATCCGAGCTCTGCGGCGATCTCCGCCGGAACGGGCTCACGGCCGAGGCGCTGGATGAGCTCACGTTCGACGTGGACGACGCGGTTGAGCTTTTCCACGACGTGCACGGGGACCCTGATCGTGCGCGCCTTGTCGGCGATCGCCCGGGAGACGGCCTGGCGAATCCACCAGGTCGCGTACGTCGAGAGCTTGTAGCCGCGGCGGTGGTCGAACTTCTCCACGGCCCGGATCAGGCCGAGCGAGCCCTCCTGGATGAGGTCCAGGAAGGTCAGCCCACGCCCGAGGTAGCCCTTGGCGATCGAGACGACCAGACGGAGGTTCGCCTCGATCATCTGCTGCTTGGCGGCCACATCGCCGAGCTCGACGCGCTTGGCGAGCTCGACCTCCTCCTCGGCGCTCAACAGCGGGATGCGCCCGATCGAGCTCAGATAGAGACGCAGCGAGTCAAGGCCCGTCTCGGCCCCGGGCTCGAGGCTCGTAAACCCATGCTCGTGACTCTCGGCGATCACCGAGCGCAGGTCATGCATCTCCTCGATCTCAACCGCGGTCCGCGACGTCACTTCGACCAGTTCGCCCACTCCAAACCCCCAGGGATCCGTCCATTTGCGATCCGGGCGATTCGATCGCCCGGACCCCCGACGTCCTGTGTGGGGATTGATACCAGAATCCGCTCCCCGGTACGAGGGGTGCTTTCAAGCGTTGGACGCGTCGGTCGCTAGGCTTGCGCGGAGTGCACGCGAGCACCCACACGAACCCCGTTCCGAGGACGCGCGAGGGCGAAGACGTCCAGGCGCGCACGCCCGCGATCCCGGTGGGTCTCTCGCGCGTGGGGGTTACGGGCGTGGAGAAGGTCGTGCGGATTCGCGAGGAGCTCTTCTTCGCGCGCCTGGAGTGCTTCGTGGACCTCGACCGCGACCAGAAGGGCGCGCATATGTCGCGCTTCGAGGAGGTGGTCAACGAGGCGATCGGCGAGGTGGTCCTGAGCGGCTCCTCGTTTCGCGCCGAGACGCTCGCGCAGCGCGTCGCGGAGCTCGTCCGCGCGCGCCAGGGCGCCGCGCGCGCGGAGGTCTCGATCGCGGCCCGCTACCCCGAGCACAAGCCCGCGCCCTCCTCGGGGGTGATCACGCAGGAGATCTACACCCTCCACGGACGCGCCGTGGCGACCGAGCGCGGGACGCGCCGGGTCGTGGGGGTCTCCGCGACGGGCATGACCGCGTGCCCCTGCGCCCAGGAGCTCGTCGCGGGGCGTGCGCGGATACGGCTCGCGGGCCGGGGGTTCTCGGAGGAGCAGATCGAGTCGATCCTCGCGGAGGTCCCGGTCGCGACGCACAACCAGCGTGGGCTCGGGACCCTCCAGGTCGGCTGCCTGGAGGGCTGCGAGGTCGAGATCGACGCCGCTGCGCTGCTGGCGATCGTCGAGGGCTCGATGTCCTCGGAGATCTACGAGCTGATGAAGCGCTCCGACGAGGTCGAGGTGGTCGAGAAGGCCCACGCGCGCCCGCGCTTCGTCGAGGACTGCGTGCGGGAGATGATCGCCGGCGTCGTCCGCCGCCTGCCCGAGCTCGACGGCGCGAGCTACGTCTCGGCGCGTCAGGAGAACCTCGAGACGATCCACCAGCACAACGTGGTGGCCGAGCGGCACGGGCTGCTCTCCGAGCTGCGTGCGGAGGTCCAATCGGGGACGCCCGCAGGGCGCCAGACATCGCTCGACGAGTGGCTGAGCGCCGGCGCGCGCTGAACCTCGCCTGGGGCCATGCCGCCGGCCATCCCGGCCCTCAGGTGCGCGCCTGCGTCTGCTGGATGCGGCGGCGCAGCCCAAAGAAGTAGTCGAGCCCCGACAGGACCGTCACCACGACGGTGGCGTACACGAGCAGCGACACCCACAGGGGCGAGCCGTGCACGGCGATCACCGCGAGGATGGCGGCGATCTGCAGGCACGTCTTTATCTTCCCGGACATGCTTGCGGCCAGCACCACACCGGCCTG